>NZ_JAQZAA010000047.1:0-28586 GCF_028640875.1 Pseudomonas sp. SBT1-2
GCTCCTACAGGTTGTGTACGGTCCCTGTAGGAGCGAGCTTGCTCGCGATCAGCCGCGCAGCGGCGCTCTCACCACACCCCGATCTGCACCACCTTTTCCGCTTCCGGCTCGCCATACCGAAACCGTTGTCCACGCAGGTCGATTTCTTGGTGGCTGATGGTGGTCCGTCGCTTCAGCCCGCGCAGCCAGTCGAACAGATAGCCCAGATGCTCCTCGCGCACCGCCGCATAGGCCGGGTCGGCGCCGAGATCGTGGAGTTCCTGGGGATCGTTGTACAGGTCGAACAGCTGCGGGCGGAAGCCGTCGTAGGCCAGGTATTTCCAGCGCTCGCTGCGCACCATGGTCATGCGGCAGCGGTCGATGGGCTGGGCCAGGCGCTCGCGGGCCGGGGCCTGGAACGCATAGTCGTATTCGCTGATGGCGTAGCGGCGCCAGTCGCCCGCCGTGCCGTGCAGCAGCGGGATCAGCGAGCGGCCTTCCAGCCGATGTTCGGCGCCGGGCAGCCCCAGGGCGTCGAGGAAGGTCGGCAGGGCGTCGATGGTTTCCACCAGGCGCTCGTCCTGCGTGCCGCGGCTGATATCCGCCGCCGCCCGTGGGTCACGCACGATCAATGGCACACCCACTGCCGGTTCCAATAAAAACTCCTTTTCCCCCAGCCAGTGATCGCCGAGAAAATCGCCGTGGTCGCTGGTGAACACGATCAGGGTATCGTCCCAGCGCCCGCTGCTTTGCAGGAAATCGAACAAGCGGCCGAGCTGATCGTCCACCTGCTTGATCAGGCCCATGTAGGTCGGCACCACGTTCAGGCGCACCTCATCGCGAGAGAAATTCTGGCTCTCCTGATGCTGGCGAAAGGCGGCATACACCGGGTGGTCGCTGGCCTCGTCGGCGGCGGCGCGCACCGGGGCGATAACCTGCTCGGCGCTGTACAGCGCGTGGTAGGGCGCCGGCGCGATGTAGGGCCAGTGCGGCTTGATATAGGACAGGTGCAGGCACCAGGGCTGCTCGCCCTGCTCCTGGATGAAGTCGAGGGCGCGGTCGGTGGTGTAGACGGTTTCCGAATGCTGCTCGGGGACGCGGGCCGGCAAGTGGGCATTGCGCATTTTCCAGCCGCTGAGGATTTCACCCTGTTCACCTTCGGCGGCGTTGGCCCAGTCGTGCCAGGGGTTGCGCCCCTGGTAACCCTGTTCGCGCAGGTAATGGGTGTAGGGCGCCGACTCGCGTTTGTCGTCGAACAGCGGGCTGTCGGGGAAGATCCCGTCGTGGCGCAGGTAAGGTTCGAAACCGACCTCGTTGAGGGCCTCGGCCTGCTGGCTCTCGGGGTCGATCGCCAGGCGCTGCAGGGCATCGAGGTTGGGCGTGGCGTGGGTCTTGCCCACCAGCGCGGTGCGGATGCCGTGGGGGCTCAGGTAGTCGCCGATGGTCAGCTCTTCCAGGGGCAGCGGCACGGCGTTCCACGCCACCTGGTGGCTGCTGACATAACGCCCGGTGTAGGCCGACATCCGCGACGGCCCGCAGATGGTGCCCTGGGTGTAGGCGCGGCTGAAGCGCACGCCGGCGGCGGCCAGGCGGTCGATGTTCGGCGTGTGCAGATGGGGGTGGCCGTAGCACGACAGGTAATCGCGACGCAGCTGGTCGCACATGATGTACAGCACGTTGCGCACGGGTTGGACGGGGTTGGACATGGGCTTCACCGATCGAAAGACAGGTGAGGGTTTTCGCTGTCGCGGGGCGTTACGACAAGCGCATTTGGCGCATGGTTTTCATGCACGACCTGCATGGGCGAAGGCGATCCCTGTAGCCGCTGCCGAAGGCTGCGATCGCACCGAAGGGGCGCGGCGATTTCAATATCGCTGAAGGCCTGCGGCCTTATCGCAGCCTGCGGCAGCGGCTACAGGTTTGGTGTTTCAGACTGCGAAGTTCTCCAGGGAACACACATCCTCATCCAGCGCATCGGTGCGCTTGATCTCCTCGATCATCGCCTCGGCCAGCGGCGACAGCCGATACCCGGCGCGGCTGACGATGCCGTAGCGGGTGTACAGCTCCTCCAGGTCGTCGGCCAGGCCTTGGATCTTCAGGCACACCAGCTCGCCCCGGGCGTTGTGCAGGGCATCGCTGTAGGCGCCGATGATGCCGATCGCATCCGAGCGCATCACCACGCCGAGCAGGCTGTAGCTGTTCTCGCATTCCACATTCGGGACGAAATCCGGCCGGCCGCTGAGATCGACCACCACCTTGCGCAGGTTCGGCGGGCGGATGGTCGCGGCCAGCGGGTAACTCATCAGCTCGGCGGCGGTGACGCTTTCCTGCTCGGCCAGTGGATGCCCGGCGCGGCAGCAGAAATGCCATTTGCGTGGGCGCAGGCGCTGGGTCAGGTAATCCGGGTTGGCTTCAAACTGCCGGGTATCGGCGACGAAAAATTCGAACTCTTCGCTGAGCAGGCGTTTGCCCAGGGTTTGCCAGTCATCCACCTGGAATTGCACCCGGGCCTTGGGGTAACGCCCGATAAAACTGCCGATGGCCCGCGGAATCAAGCCCGCCGCCGGCGCCGGCCCGCAACCGAAGCGCAGCTCGCCGGCCTCCAGGCCGTTGAACTGGCTGATCTCATTGGCCAGTTGCTGCGCGCCGCTGACCAGCCGCCGCGCATGTTCGAGCAGCACCAGCCCCTGTTTGGTCGGTGCCAGGTCCTTGCGCCCGCGATCCACCAGCTGGCAGCCGACGCTGTGCTCCAGGGCCTGGATGCTGCGGCTGAAGGCCGATTGCGACAGGTTCACCGCCAAGGCGGCCGCGACAAAGCTGCGCTGTTCGGCGAGGGCGATGAAGTGACGGAGCTGGCGCAGATCGATATGCATTTTTCACATTGAAAATATCGGGGAAATGCATTGGCTATGCATTAGGTCGACTCTTTATAAAGGCAATCTCTTATTCCGTAAATCTTATTAAAAACATAAATAAATAACTTAAAAGAATATACGGATCAGTTTGTTTTTTTGCCCAGGAGCCGCCCATGAGCCCGTTGAACCTTGTCTCCCCCACTTCGCCCCGACGGCTCAAGCGCCTGCCGCTGGCCCTGCTGCTGGCCGGTAGCGCCGGCTGGTCCCACGGCTATGCCGCCGACGCCGAAACGCCCGCCGAGGCCCCGGCCAAGACCGATGCCGCCCGGCCCGCCGCCAGCGGCCAGCTGGAAACCGTGACCGTGACCGCGCGGCGTCGCGAGGAGAGCGCCCAGGACGTACCGACGCCGATGAGCGTGATCGGTGGCCAGGCCCTGGAGAGCCAGCGGGTCTATCGCATCCAGGATCTGCAGCAGCTGGTGCCGAGCGTCAACGTCGCCTACATGCACGCGCGCCAGTCCAGCGTGTCGATCCGCGGCCTGGGCAACAACCCGGCCAGCGATGGCCTGGAAGGCAGCGTCGGGCTGTACATCGACAACGTCTACCTGGGGCGGCCGGGCATGGCGGTGTTCGACCTGATGGACATCGAGCAGCTGGAAGTGCTGCGCGGTCCCCAGGGCACGCTGTTCGGCAAGAACACCACCGCCGGGGTGATCAACATCAGCACCCGCGCACCGAGCTTCACCCCCGAGCGCAGCATTGAGACCTCGGTGGGCGAGGACGGCTACTTCCAGACCAAGGGCACCATTTCCGGGCCGCTGAACGACGAGCTGGCCGGGCGTTTTTCGGCCTATCGCACCCGCAGCGACGGCGATATCAAGAACGAACACGACGGCCATGACCTCAACGGCGGCTCGCGCCAGGGCTTCCGTGGCCAGTTGCTGTTCAAGCCCAACGAGAACTTCAACCTGCGCTGGATCGGCGACTACAACGAAGAGGATTCCAGCGCCGGCACCCGGGTGCTGTACAGCACCGGGCCGACCATCAATGGCGTCAACCAGTACCAGTCGCGGGCCACCGCGGCCGGCGCCACCCTGGTCGACGGCACACACCGCAAGGTCAACCTGGACAACGACCAGCATGTCACGGTGTTCCAGGGTGGCACCTCGCTGGAGGCCAACTGGACCTTGCCCAGCGACTTCACCCTGACCTCGGTCAGCTCCTACCGCTGGTGGGATTTCACCCCGAGCAACGACGACGGCCTCAATGTGCCGGCCAGCTATAACGCTGGGGTTTCGGTGGAGGATAAACAGTGGTCCCAGGAGTTCCGCCTGGCCTCGCCGACCGGCGGCTTCTTCGACTATGTGCTCGGTGCCTATTACTTCGGCTCCGACCTGGATAACAAATCCTTCGTCTATTACGGACCCAAGGCGGACATCTGGAACGGCACGCCCACCGGCGCCCTGAACAACGTCACCAGCATCGGCAACGGGCATATCCGCACCGACAGCTTCGCGCTGTTCGCCCAGGGCACCTGGCACCTCACCGAACGCCTGGACCTCACCGCCGGCCTGCGCGGCACCTATGAAGAAAAAAGCGCCTGGGTGACCCGTAACGCGCCAGTGGGAGGCGCCACGGTGAGCGGTGCCGCGGCCACCGCGCGGCGCGGGCGGGCCGGGGCCTACGACTCCGGCGACCTCAACCAATACAGCACCAGCCCCTCGGGCCTGCTCAACCTCAGCTACCGCTTCAGCGATGATTTGCTGGGCTACGCCACCCTGTCCCACGGCGAGAAGTCCGGCGGGGTCAACCTCGCGGTCGGCTCGGCGCCCACCGCGGGCGCCGACTCGCTGCTGATCGGCACCGAGCGCGCCAACAACGCCGAACTGGGCTTCAAGAGCACCCTGTGGGACAAGCGCCTGCAACTCAACGCCAACCTGTTCTGGACCCAGGTCAACGGCTACCAGACCAACGCCTACGACGCCAACAACCGTGTGCAATACCTGACCAACGCCGGCTCGGTGCGCTCGCGGGGCGTGGAATTCGAAAGCACGCTGGTCCCCATCCGTGGCCTGACCCTCAACCTCAACGGCTCCTACAACGACGTGCGCTACCTGTCCTACAAGGACGCGCCATGCCCGCCCGAAGTCAGCCTGCGCCCGGGCGCTCCGGCCTCCTGCGACCTCAGCGGGCACCAGGTGGTCGGCGCCTCGAAATGGATCGGCAACGCCAACGGCGAATACAAATGGAACCTGGACAACGGCCTGGAACCCTACGTCACCGGCAGCTACGCCTTCCGCTCCAAGGCGGTCGGCACCGTCGAGGATTCCGACTACGGCCAGATCCCCAGCTACGCCGTGGTCAACCTCTCCACCGGGCTACGTGGCAACTATGAGCAAGGGCAGTGGGACGTATCGCTATGGCTGAAAAACGCCTTCGACAAGACCTACTACACCACGCTGTGGTCGGGGGGGAATGGCGGCTATGAGGGACTGTTGGGCACGCCACGAACCCTTGGCGTGACCGGCCGCTACGACTTCTAACCGGATAACCTGTGCTTCCGTAGGAGCGAGGCTTGCCCGCGATAGCGTCCGCCCTGACCCACCACGGCGTCCGCATCGCGAGCAGACGGCTTATTTGCAGCTGTAACCATCCGGCATGGTCACCGTGTAATTGCGCTGTACACGGTCGCGGAAATCCAGGTTCTGCAAACCCTGCTCAACGACAAAGGCCTCGACCTTGGCGTCCTGGCAATCGTCGTTCTGCGACGACACCCGTAGCAGATAGACCGCACGCCTGCTGGCCTCGTCCCTGGCCGTCACGGTAAAGGTGGTCAGCCTGGCGTAGCCGGTCCGCTCCGAAGTGCCCACCGGGCCATAACTGGTGTTGGGCGTACTGGTGCAGACCAGCTTGTCCTTTTTCTTGCCATCCTTGCACACCGTGGAGGTGCTGGTCGGGACCTGCCCATACTCAGTGGCGGTATAGCGATAAGTCACCCGCTTGCTCTCGATATCCAGCGTCACCGTCATCTTGATCGGCGCATGTTTCTTCGGCAGCGTCGCCTCGGTGAACACCTCCCGGAACCCTTGGTCCTTCATGGCATTGACCATGTCGCGCAGGTAATACCGGGCATTCAGCGAACTCTCATCATTCCCCGTCGTAACCGTCACCAACACCGGCGCCTGCCGATCAAATGGATAGTCCGGATCCGGCGTGCCATTGAGCGCCACGTCGAGCTTGGTGGCGCAGCCAGTCAACAGAATGGAAAGCAGGAACAGCGGGTAAAGCATGTATCGAGTCATGGGATCTTCGTTGTGCAGCGGTGGATGGGATAGGGATTAGACGGATGACAGCGGGAATAAACAAATGAGGGGCGGGGAGAGCAGTAGGTTCGACAGTTTTTTCGTAGTGAAAGACGGCTGACTTGTGAGCGGGATTCCCGTCGAGCATGGGCAGCGGGTGAAGCATGAGCAGTGTGCAGAGGCAGCTAGGGTAGCGTTCCCGTCAGTCTCAGCATCCCTGTCATCGCTGCGAGTTTGATGTTGGCTACTGATTAATCTTCCGTTGAAAATTTTGCTTTCAATATTTTGCATTTTAGCAAAATGCTTTCACGGTCTGACATGGCGTTATTGTCGCACCAGTTGCTGATGGCGGAGACTCCGTCAGAAAATGAAAGCACTACATGTTCGCCCATGAACTCGAATGCTATTCCTTCTTTCAGGTATTCGGGGATGTTTTCAAGGTCTTCATCAGTGCTGATAAAGACTCCAGACATTTCTATACCGAAACCTTCTGAGGCTATGAGCTTGTCCAAGGCTATCGGTAGAAAGCTTGAATTGTTCAGGGAGGAAGAGTCTTTAAGGTCGAGCAAACAGTTGTGGATAATGCTTCTTTGACTGAGCGTCAGTGTATTCATTGGCCTGTACTACTGGTTGAGTTTTATATCAGTCGCATTGAGTGATGATGTAGACTCGATCATCAACATCTTCTGTTCTACTTGCAAAGAAATAAATTTCGTTCTGGTTGAATAACGTATAGTTTCTTTTTATTCGGGGCTTGCTTTTGCCAAAGATATCCATCTCTTGCTGTGCAGGGGCGGTGTCAATAATCGGAAATGACTGTTCTCCGTGTACTTGAAATAAAAAGTCCAAGGCCATTCCCTTGTACTGGGCTGGTGTCTCATCACCCATGAGCCACTTGGGCTTATCACCAGCCCAACCGAACACATCACTGCCTTTACTATGGCTAAACGCTAAAGGAGTCATTGCGATCCGTGTCGGATAGTCACTCGCATAGGTCTTTTCTTCATTCCTGAAAAGAAGGGCTGCAAAATATTTTTGGTAGTCCCTTAAGAAGCTGTCAGGAATTGTTGCCCCGAATAGTGGGGGCTTGAGCATTTCAGGAATCGTATGGTCTTCGTTGAAGTCGTCAGTCGCGGCAAAAATACTTAGTGTGTGGCCATGTAGTGAGTGAGCCTCTGGAAATTGCAGAGTGAAGTAAAAGCTCATCAAGCTGCCGTTTGGGCTCTTGGGGATGCTTATCCCTTGGGGGATGGCTGGTTTGCCTCCAATGTATGAGGCGGATTCAGCCTCGGTAATCTTGTTGATATACATGAATTGTCCCAGGCTTTTGGTTATAAAAGGTTTTTTTGTTGCTGTATGGGTTTTGTTGAACGCTCTGACATAGCTTTTGTTTTCTTTGGATTTAAAGTCAACTATATAGATAAAGAAGCTCGTTGATTAAATCGATCTCTTGCTGTGTGTAGTATGCGGATTTTTGTCCTTTTATATGCTCCAGGGCTCCTCTTATAGGTATCTGACGCGAAGTGTCATCAACTAGGTCTAAAAGGATCTTGGCCTCTAGGTTACCGTGCGGTGAATACTTAATTATAAGTTTCTTTAGTGATGAACGTGCTTGAGTATCGGTGATCATCTCTATTTTCTCGGTAGGATAGTGGCTTCTCTGATGTGATTTTTTTATTTTAATGATGCTATCCAAGATTTAAAAAAATCTAACTGTATGTTGGGGTCGTTGGTAAGGTCTTTATCCTCATGGTCAAAAATATTTACAATATTTTCTCTAAGAGCTTGCTTTCCCATCTGTAGTTCATAAGCCATTAGCCCTGACGACATTTGCGATGATGCTCTGGATGGATAAACGTTTTTCTTGGCCCCTTTGCAAAAGAAAGTTGTTTTTGGAAAACTTTGCCTCAGCTTAGCAAAGCAAAAGAATAGGTTGTCTCCGTAAAATACATGCTCTGAGTTTTTTAGGTTTATTTGTATAGATGGATTTTCCATGTCATATGCGATCTCTACTGAATGCAGTGACCCATTTTCCTCTAAAGTGATTTCTCTGTGGTCCACGTATTGTCACCTTGCTGAATTGGTAGATGGAGTAACTTACATAACTGATGCTTTGGCACAAGTTAGTAGAAGCTGATATTGGCTGTGGGGAAATTCTTTGAAGAGTGTAAGGGGATTCTAGCGAGTGTTTTTTCAAGGATTACTTAAATGTTATGAGTTTTTTGTTTTGGTTTCTAGTAGGGGGATGTATTTTTATACTCTAATTTCTATGTAGACTCTAAAAAAGTCATAGAAATTTTCGGCTAAAACCTGTTCGGTCTTCTTGCTAAAAATGTTATAGCTGACAACTTTTCCTTTGCCTTGAAGGGAGCAGTCGATTGCCCAGCAAATTTCATCATCTTTTAGGAAGATGACGGCTAATTCCATAGGCAGGTCATAATCAGTTCTGCAGTAGTTAGTGCTGTAATTTACAGTGCCCCCTCTGGCTAGGGTTGCGTCGTTCTTCTCAATTCCACATATTTCTGATTCGACTACGCCACCGCCGCCACAAACTTCTAGAAATGCAGAGAAATCATTGGGGAAACTAAGCTGTAACAGGGTTTCCAGTTTTTTTATTTGGTCTTTGCTTGCCGCGCCAAACCAGAATGTTTCTTCGTCCGAAGAGTCTATTTTGTGTATCAGTGACTGATAGTCGTACATAAAACACCTCATTCAAAATCCTTGGCCCTTTCTTTCCAGCAAGTCTTTCTAAAGCACTTGTACTGCAAGCCCGGCGCACCCAAAGGTGTCCCACGCACAGCCGCCATATAAAGGAACGGCAAGCACAAAAAATGCCAGCTGTTTACATAGCGGCATCTACATGCCCTTGATCATATTCGGTCTGTCAAAACCGGTCACTGATTTTGCAGCGACATGGAGATGCTATCTGGGTGGAGGAGGGGCTACAAGTTGGAAGAAGTCGACGTGTTCTGTAGGAAAAATCTCTGCAGAAGCTTGAAAATACTTCTATGTTTTTGGTTTGTAATTTTTTATTAAATGGTTAATTTTTTTGGTTGCAGCTTTGCTGTAATTGACAGAGGTGGGGTGCTTGTTTTTGCTGCTCCCCGATAATACCTGTTTTTGTTGTATGAGTGTTTCAGTTTTGGGGGCTTGTGATTTTAATTAAGTCTCCAGCATTGTACGACGCCACTTTTCATCAGTTGACTGATTAGTTTTTCTGATATGTCAATTTCTGGAAGTTCTGAGTCATCGTCTATAGAGCTAACTAGCAAATTGAACTCGTTAGATGGTTCTTCGCGCAAGTCATCTTCGGGGAGTGGAATTCCTAGAAGTGCATATTTAAGGGTTTGCGTACTTGCTAGAAAGGTAGGGTATTCGTCATACGTGCCTTCATTATCTTCCTTGAAGGTAATGCCAAGAATATCTCCGAGAACAGTGGCCGTATTTTCCAATGAACCGATTGGGGTTAAACCGATATCTGCAAACGCTCTATAGGCTTCGGTGCTCATGCTACTTTCCTGGTTTAATAAAAAATTTGAGAGTCGGCTTTCGCTTGGAACTTTTCAATTTCCTTCTGTGTAAGTATACGGAAGGTAAATCGCTAATTTCTAAATCCGGAGAGCTCTAGGCGCTGTCTCAACTCGTTTTCAATTTGCTTTTAGGCTTTTGAAGCTTCGCTAATACGAGAGCCACTACTAAAGTTCGCAAAAGATAAAAAACACCCTACCTACTAGTGGCGAAAATATTGCGTGCAGGATAGGCCTAAGTTTATAAGAGTCCGAATTGGGAGAGATTTTTAGCTGCTAGTTCATGTCTCTAACATGTAGCTCTCGATTTTGGTTATTAGCTCCGCTTTATTTTTTGTTCTGAATTCACCTATATAATCTTCAGATTTTTTTATAGGCTTCCCATGGTTGTCATATTTTATGGTGAGGAAGTCAACTACGAACTCTCCGGATGGGTCTCCTTCTGGTTCTAGTCTTGCATCGAAACAATGACCTGTACTTCTTCGTACGCCGCCAATTAGTACTGAGCTACTGTACCAGTCAGATGTGTTCTCTGTTAACTCGACTTCGAAAAGGTTATTTATAGTTATGGTCCATCCACTTGGTACTCGAATTGCTTGAAGGTTATATTCTAATTTTTCTCTCATTTTACTGGCCCCATATACTTCTGTACTTGTTCTAGAGACGCAGGGAAACTATGGATTACTGGTCTTCCTGCTTTTGTCAATTCAATTCGTACCCAGTGTGTTAGTGAGCCATTGCTATAACCCACTGGAGTGTCTGATCTGTAGAATAGATAGCGTGAGCCCCCATGATCAAATACATCTCCATTCCTTATTGCTGAGTAAGCTGCCTGTTTTTCGAAACCACTAACATTGTTTGCTATGTCTGGAAAATATGAGGCCTCAGGTTTTTTGTCACGAGTTCCTTGACCTAGGCTCATAGACCTAGCTTCTTCAGCTGACTGGGCGTTTGTATGTTTTGTTGCATGCCGACCTTCAGGTCTTTGTGCGTTATATATGTCAGATCGTAGGTTTTTACGAGCCCCATAGTCGCTGGTGTCGACCCGTTTTGGGCAGTTTGTAGGAGTAGTGGCCAGCCCCAACGGATCCACCCACCCCGTAGGGTTAGGCACGTACTGGTAGTTATTCAGCCCCCCCGCAAGCTTGATCGGGTCCGGCGTCAAAAACCGTCCAGAGCTCGGATTGTAGTAGCGATAACGGTTGTAGTGCAGCCCGGTTTCCGCATCGAAGTACTGCCCCTGGAAGCGCAGCGGGTTGTCGATTTCTGAAACGTCCAGCGCAGCCAGATTGCCGTAAGCCCGGTATTTCGCGGACCACATGATCTCGCCGCTATAGGCAGTGAGCTCTTGCGGCGTGCCGAGATGATCGAGCTGGTAGTAAAACGGCGTGGCCTGGGCCGGGCCTTCGCCATCGAGCATGGCCAGCGGGCGGAAGGTGCCAGGTTCGTAGAGGTAAGTGCGGTAGCGGTTTTCAGCGCTTTCGGCGATCAGCCGTTCGCCTTGCCATAGGAATTCCGTGGTACGGCCATCGACGGTTTTGGCGATACGGCGGCCAAAGGCGTCGTACTTGTAGGTTGCGGTGCTACCACCCGGCAAGCTCACGCCGATCAGCCGATGTTGGCAGTCGTACTGATATTCAGTGACCAGCTTCTGACCCGCCCCACGGCGTTCGCGGCTGAGGTTGCCGAAGGCGTCGTAGTCGTAGTGACGGTCGCCTTGCATCAGCAGGCGGTTACCTTTGACGTTGGCCAGGTTGCCGGCGGGCTGATCGCCTTGACCCAGCAGGTTACCGGCGGGGTCATGGGCGAAGCTCTCTGGTGTCGCACCACGCACGTTGATCAAGCGATCGAGCGGGTCGTAGTGATAACGCAGGTTGCCCTTGCGGCTGTCGTCGATGCCAGCGAGGTTGCCGTTGGCGTCGTAGGCATAGGCGCGGCGGTAGAGGTTGTGGTGCTGGCCATGCTGTTGCTGGCTGACGCTGTGGGCCTGCAGGCGGCCTTGTTCGTCGTACTGGTACTGGCTGAGCAGCAGGCCCTGCTGGCGCTGCTGTTCGCGACCGGCGCTGAACTGGTGGCTGGTCAGGCGCGAGCCGTTGAGGTCGATGCTGCTGAGTTGGCCGCCAGGGGCATGGCGGTAGTCGAGCTTGCTGCAGTCGGGCAGGCGGCAGTGGCTGAGCTGGCCGAGCTTGTCGTACTCGTAACGCAGGGTGCCCCAGCCCTGGTGTTCGGTAATCAGGCGGTCTTGCAGGTCGTATTCGTAGGCCAGCGGCCAGTGGCCGTCGTCGACGTTGACCAGGCGCCCAAGGGCATCGTAGCTGTAGTGAATCTCTTCGCCATCGGCCAACGTTTTTACCAGCAGGCGGCCAGCGGCATCGCGCTGGTATTCGGTGACCAGTTCGCTGCCGTCGTCGCCGAACTCGGTTTTCTTCAGCAGCTTGCCATTGAGGTCGTAGGCGTAGGCGGTGCTGCGCCCGTCGAAGCCGGTTTCCTGCTGGATCAGGCCGTTGGGGTAGTAGTCCAGGTGGTACTGCTCGCCGCGTTCGTTCTCGATGTCAGTGAGCAGCAGGCGCGCGTTGTCGTAGCGATAACGCAGCTGGCTACCGTCCGGGTTGATACGGCGGCTGACCAGATGCAGGTTGTCGGCGTATTCGTAGCGGGTGATGCGGCCCAGTTCGTCGCGTTCGGCGGTGACTTTGCCGTAGGCGTTGTATCAGCGCAGTTCGTCACGCTGCGCTGATAGGACATTGCTGATTTTTAAAGAACGGATTTAGGCGTTCAGAACCTGATCCTGCAATCTGCGGCCGATGACATCCATCAGGTCGCAACCATCGCGGAGTGGGATGACGATTACTCGCGACAAATCTTGTAGCAGTAGCGGGTCGCTGTTGAAGTTTTCGGTTATAGAAATTGTTTCGAGTAGCCGGGTTACGCATCGGATGCGGTATGCGGCGGTGTCATGCAGCACGTCCACAGGTGCCTGAGTATCAATGAGTAGCGATGGAAAATTGTTGTCGATGCCGGTGATGGGCATGTATCGATTCATGATGAGACTCCTTTAGCAATTCGATGAACTGCCTTCTCACTTCCACATGAGGGTGGCAGCCGTGCGCGGGTGTGGAAGACCGGGGCTAAAGGGACCCGGCGCACCCGAAGGTGCCCCGCGCACAGCGGCCGTAACACAATAATGCAGGGATAAGAAAATACCTACATGTGTTTTTGGACGCTTTAGCGCCTTTAGCTATAGAGCGGACTTCCACATCCGATCGCTGATTTTTCAGCGATTAGAAGATGCTATCTAGACGGGGGTTTTGGTACAAGTTAATGGAAGTCGATACCGGCTGTAGGGGAATTCTTTGATTGCTGTAGGAGTTTTCTTGGTAGTTGTCTAAACCGTTGTTCGTGAGGTTTTTAGGTGAGTTGAGTTATCTAGCTTGTAATATTTAAAATATAAGGGCGCTCGGCGCTCTAAATCCTAGTTGATAGAGCATGTTTGGCTTTTCCTGTGCGGCCTTTCGAATATTTACTCGAATCTATGTATGCTAACTTCACTTTCTAGTTGATAGGCCTACGATATAGTTAGACAGTCCTTTGCTAGTTGTATCGTCCCAGCCGGCAGGGGTAGTTCCAATTTTTGGATTAAATGCGATCCAGTTTGCTTCGTCAAACTTTATATTGCTCGAGTCAAGCTCTTCGTCTTTTTTAACTGCCGCCTTATCGAAATCTTGGGTGTAGACTTCGAACTCACAGGAAAGTCCATATATTTCTTCTGAAGATGATTTTATAATTATTAATAGGCGCCTTGGTCATGTTCTTCTATGTAAGAATCCATGACGTAAAATGTTTTTTCATATGTTTCTCACGTCGGGTAGGTATGCTGGCTCCTTGGGGGGATTGCAGATTTTTCCTCAACGTATAAGGCCGGTTCAATTTCGAGTACTTTGTTGAGGTTCATGATTTTAATTAAGGTCTGTGTATAGAGATAAGTTTTATTAACTTTTAACTGCGTTGGTACCCTTTTTGTGTGGTTGAGATAAGTGCACGCAGTCGTGGTCGTCTACGTATGTCAGGAAGTTAAGTGTTGTGTCGGTTATCCAAAAAGGGAAGCCGGTGGTCTCGGAAAATAGAGTTTTTAAATCCTTTGAAGTCTTCAGTTCCCATGCGTGAGTTTGGTTGTCATGAACTATTAGTACTGGGCTCTCTAAGTATTGTAGTTGGTCAACTTTTTTCCAGAACTCAGGGTCATGCTCTTTTTGAGGGTTTATCATGTTTGCCGGGTCAAGCTCTTTTGCTTGAATGAAAAAAGTTGTTTTTATGTCTGAGATTAGTTTTTCTAGATCCTCTGAAGGTAGTTTTTTATGGGCGATTTTTTGTTCTTTGAGCACGGCATCGATTTCATTAGCTAAGTAGTTCATTGGGAAACTCCAATTCTTGCACGTGAGACAGGCACTGATTCTAATATAATATGTCCTCTAACTGCTCCACCACCACCGCGTTTGCCGGGTGTTTGGTAACCAACATGAGGGCCAGCAGGGCCATCTGTGCTAGGAACTAAGCGAGGATCGTCAATGTTTACCTCTGCTCCTTTGTTCTTACCTTCTAGAACACGCCATTCTGTAGGGAAGGACTTCCCGTACTGATCTTTGCCCCACTTTGTGACAGTGAATTCATTTTTTGGAACACCGGTTCTATTGAATGCTTCGTCCAACCCTTTATGCATCTGTTGATAGGAGGTTCCTGGAGCACTCCGCCAATCTAAATCAACCTTTGAATTATATTTCCATGTCCCGTTTGGAACGGCCTGGGGGCATTGTGCAAGAGCACTAGCCAACCCCAACGGATCCACCCACCCCGTAGGGTTAGGCACGTACTGGTAGTTGTTCAGCCCACCCGCCAGCTTGATCGGGTCCGGGGTCAAAAACCGTCCAGAGCTCGGATTGTAGTAGCGATGGCGGTTGTAGTGCAGCCCGGTTTCGGCATCGAAGTACTGACCTTGGAAACGCAGCGGGTTGTCGATCTCGCAAACGTCCAACGCCGCCAGATTTCCATAGGCGCGGTACTTGGCCGACCACATGATCTCGCCGCTGTAAGCCGTCAGTTCCTGTGGCGTACCAAGGTGGTCGAGTTGGTAATAGAACGGTATGGCATGCGCTGGACCTTCATCATCGAGCATGACCAAGGGGCGGAAGGAGCCGGGTTCGTAGATGTAAGTGCGGTAGCGGTTTTCACCACTCTCGGCGATTAGCCGTTCTCCCTGCCACAGGAACTCGGTAGTACGGCCATCAACGGTTTTTCCGATGCGGCGACCGAAGGCGTCGTACTTGTAGGTCGCGGTGCTGCCACCCGGCAGACTGACGCCGATCAGGCGGTGCTGGCAGTCGTACTGGTATTCGGTGACCAGCTTTTGCCCGGCGCCGCGGCGTTCGCGGCTGAGGTTGCCGAAGGCGTCGTAGTCGTAATGACGGTCGCCTTGCATCAGCAGGCGGTTGCCTTTGACGTTGACCAGGTTGGCGGCGGGTTGGTCGCCCTGGCCCAACAGGTTACCGGCCGGGTCGTGAGCGAAGCTTTCCGGAGTCGCACCCCGTACGTTGATCAGGCGATCCAGTGGGTCGTAGTGATAACGCAGGTTGCCCTTGCGGCTGTCGTCGATGCCGGCGAGGTTGCCGTTGGCGTCGTAGGCATAGGCGCGACGGTAGAGGTTGCGGTGCTGGCCATGCTGTTGCTGGCTGACGCTATGGGCCTGCAGCCGGCCTTGTTCGTCGTACTGGTACTGGCTGAGCAGCAAGCCCTGCTGGCGTTGTTGTTCGCGGCCGGCGCTGAACTGGTGGCTGGTCAGGCGCGAGCCGTTGAGGTCGATGCTGCTGAGCTGGCCGCCAGGGGCATGGCGGTAGTCGAGTTTGCTGCCATCGGGCAGGCGGCAGTGGCTGAGCTGACCGAGCTTGTCGTATTCGTAGCGCAGGGTGCCCCAGCCTTGGTGCTCGGTGATCAGGCGGTCTTGCAGGTCGTATTCATACGCCAGTGGCCAGTGGCCGTCGTCGACGTTGACCAGGCGGCCCAGGGCGTCGTAGCTGTAGTGGATCTCTTCACCATCGGCCAGGGTTTTTACCAGCAGGCGGCCAGCGGCATCGCGCTGGTACTCGGTAACCAGCTCGCTACCGTCGTCGCCGAATTCGGTTTTCTTCAGCAGCTTGCCATTGAGGTCGTAGGCATAGGCGGTGCTGCGTCCGTCGAAGCCGGTTTCCTGCTGGATCAGGCCGTTGGGGTAGTAGTCCAGGTGGTACTGCTCGCCGCGCTCGTTCTCGATATCGGTGAGCAGCAGGCGCGCGTTGTCGTAGCGATAACGCAGCTGGCTGCCGTCCGGGTTGATGCGGCGGCTGACCAGGTGCAGGTTGTCGGCGTATTCGTAGCGGGTAATGCGGCCCAGCTCGTCGCGTTCGGCGGTGACTTTGCCGTAAGCGTTGTAGCTGAAGGCTCGGGTCGCACCGCCGGGCAGGGTGATCTGTGCCAGGCGGTTGGCGGCGTCCCACTGGTAGTGGGTGATGGCGCCGCTTTCGTCCTGGCGGGTGATTTGCCGGCCGAGGGCGTCGTAGCGGTATTTGCGTTGGCCGCCATCGGGCAGGCGTTCTTCCAGCAGTTGGCCGAGGCCGTTCCAGCCCAGTTGATGGCGGCTACCGTCGGCGTGGGTGATTTCCAGCAGGCGACCCTGGCGGTCGTAGCGGTAGTGGGTTTCGTTGCCGTGAGGGTCGGTTTGGCGGGTAATGTCGCCCTGGTCGTTGCGCTGGTATTTCCATGTGGCCTTGCCCCGGTGAACGTCGCTGACAAAACCGCGGAAATACTCGTAGGACGTAGGCTCGTCTTCTGGCGGAATCACCGCGCTCAACGATCCGGCTTCGTTGTAGCGATATTCGGTGACTGCGCCGAGCGGGTCTTTCTCCGCAATCAGGCGGCCTTTTTCGTCGTAGGCTTTCTGTGTCTCGGCACCGTCAGGATCGGTCTGGCTGACCAGTCGCGCATTTTCGTCATGCACATAGAGTTCTTCACTGCCATCGGCGTTGATGACCGTGACTTTGCCGGCGTCATCCCACACATAACGCGCATCCATCTGCGAGAAATTCGCCCAGTGATGGATGCAGCGGGATGATTTACCCCTGTTCTCCCACTCCCAGAAAAAGCTCGCGCCGCCGGCCAGCTGGCGCTCCATGATCACGTGCTGTTCGTTGTAGCGATAGCGCTCGCTTTCGCCTGCGGCATTGGTGGCGCTGGTGAGTTGGCCTTGCCGGTTGTACTGGTAGGTCACCAGGGTCTGTACGGTGACCCACGGCTCTTGACGCTCACCGCGTTCGTCGTATTCGGCGCGACGTTGCTGATAGTCCACAGCGACGATCAGGCTATCGTCATAGCGCAGGAACAAGGAGCGCCCGGCGCCGTTGTCGATGCGTTGGACGCGGTCGACCAGGTCGTAGCTGATATGCAGCTGGTTGTCGTAGGCGTCGCTGATGGTGGTCAAGCGGCCACCGCGGAAGTGGAAGAAACGCGTCTGTGCGCCGGCCTGGGTCAGGATCAGTTCACCCGGCGCATCGCCCAGATAGATGGCGGCCTTGGCCAGGCTGTTGGTAATGGCCGGACGTTGTTCGGTCGGCATCGGGAAGCGGGTCTGGCGGTTTTCACTGTCGGTCCACAGCACCCCTTCATCGTCCAATTGCAAACGATGGGAGAGTGCATGACTCCAGCCATACCCCAGGCGACTGTCGATCTCCACTGCGCTGGTGCGGTACAGGCGTGTCCATTCAAAGGGCAGCAGGCCATCGAGTTGGCCATCGGTCAGGGTCAGCAGTTCTTCACCCGTCACCATAGAGACGGGGCAGTTATTGGTGCAGGTTTCAGCCGCACTGTTGGCGCTTTTATTGTCGGGGGTTCTGGACTGATGCGAAGCATCGTCGGCATGCCCGGAGTGCCCGACCGTGCTGTTCTTCTTGCCATCGAAACGCAGCTGCGCCACGCCTTTTTCCACCCGGGAGGCTACGCCGCGAGCGGCTACTGCGACGTACTTGCCCACATAGCCCATGAAGCTCTTGATGATGTTGAACACGGCCTTCACGAAACCGGTGACCGCCTTGACGATGATCTGGCCGTATTTGGCCAGGCGCGCGGCAAGATAAAACAGCCCTGCGCCCTCGGCGGCCACGGTCAAGACGATCGCGATGACGATGTCGATCAGGATGCCGACAACGGCTGCCGAGGTCATTTTTGCCGCTTGGCCGGCGGCCTGGGTGGGCGGCAACCCCGCGACCCAGATGGACGCGCAGCGCACCATCAGGTAAAGCGCCGCTTCGTCGCTGGCGAGCAACATGGCCTTTTTCATGACGTCTGGTGCTTCCTTGGCCAGCTTGACCAACTCTTCGGCACCGGCTCCCAGGTCCGCTGCGAACTTCTTGGGGTTTTGCAGGATATCCAGCGCTTTGGTGATGCCGTCCCAGACGCCTTTGATGGCTTCCCAGCCGCCTTCCAGAATGCCGCTGCCAATCGCCATGGCATGGGCCGCAGCGCTCTGATTCGACCATTGAGGCTTGAAGCCCGCCCATTCCTTGCGCAGGAAGCCTTCAAGGTTGGCGCTCAGGCCGTCGTAGGACTTGAACAGGGCATCGATTTGATCTTTGGTTACCTGGTCATGCACATGGATTTTGTAGAGCTTGCCCTCTTTTCCCTTAAAGCTGCCTTTACCTTTTGCATCCAGGGTTATCGTGGACTTGGTACCGTCCTCGACAGCAATGAAATCGACCTTGATATCGCCGATGGGGATGTCATACACCGACTCGAATTTGCTCTCGATCAGCAGCGGGCCACCAGCCGGGCAACGGGCGACGAATGAGAAATCATCGTCGTTTATGCTGACCGCTTTGCTGGAGTTACCCGCCTTGATAATCCGCTCCATGCCCAGCAAGGAGGGCCTATCAGCTGCTCTGCTAGCCACATCGAGGGGGGCCAGGTACCACTCTCCGATCTGCTTGCGGTACAGCGTCAGGCTGTTCTTGAACAAGTCCAGTTCTTTCTCGATATCGGCAACGCGACCCATCATCCTTGCTCCAGAGTCAGGTGGTTAAGCAGTGCTTCGTTAAGGGCTTTCGGGGCATTCGGGCGGCGCACGAAGTGCGCGACCTTGTGGCGCAGCACGGCCTCCGGGAAAGCGTCGTACAGGTCTGGGCGTGCCTCGCTCAGCCATTGCATCAGGTTGTCGATCAGGGTGGTCGGGTCTTTCTTGACCAACTGATCGAGCAGGGGCTGCGGTACTTCCCACCACGGCCATTGCTTGACCTTCGGCACCGGGCGTATGCCGGTTTCCAGGGTTTGGCCGTTGATCCAGTAACGGTTGAAGACCGGTAGCACTTCCCCGGCGGCGGCACCGAGCCCTTCCAAAATCGGATAAATATGCCGCCCATCCCAAAACCTGAAAAACACCTCGGCGCCATCCGGCATCTTTACCTGGGTCAGGCTGCGCAGGTGTTCGAACACCACCGGCGGTTCGCAGTTGGAGACGGCGAGCCAGCCCCAGTCGTCGGCGTCGGTGGTGGCGATCCAGTCGAGGAAGGGGGAGGTCGGTTTGAGTTCGACGAGGTAAGGCATTACCGGCTGCCAGTCGGCGTAGGGCGTGCCGCTCCAGAGGGCGGTCAGGCCGCTGGCACCCTGGGTCTGGTAGAAGTCCTTGAGCGGGTTGGCATCGCTGGCGTTGCTGATGACCAGGTACAGGTGTTCGTCGGCTTGCAGCGGCTGCTGGGCGAGCCAGGCTTGGGGTGTCAGGCGATCAGATGGCACAGGCACCGTCCTTGCACTTTTCGCACTCTTCGCAGAAAGGCGCGTTGCGTTTGAGGGTGTTGATTTGCGCCGGGGTCAGCAGGGCGCCGGCCTTGTCGGCGTCGGCCTGCTTCAGCACGCCGGGCATCAGTGGCGCGGCGCCGGAGCCGCTGCCCGGGGCGCCGCCGGAGTTGACCTTGACCTGCGGGCCGTTGATGGTCACGCCGCCGGCGTCGAGCTTGATAAAGCTGCCGCCACCCTTGAGGGTCAGCTCGCTGCCGGCTTCCATCACGACCTTCACCCCGGCATTGAGGTGGATTTCCTGGCCGGCTTCGATGAACTGCCCGGTGCCGATCTTGATGTGCTGGTTGGCGCCGACGGTGAGGTGGTCGCTGGCGCGGGCTTCGACCTTGCGGTCGGCGTGGACGGTGTGGTGTTCCTCGGCCTTGAATTCGCTGTAGCTGTTGGCCTCGACCGTGTCGTGGCGTTCGTTGCCGACGCGGATCTTCTGGTCGTGTTCGACGTTCTCGTCCCAGTCGCGCTGGGCGTGCAGGAAGATCTGTTCCTGACCCTTCTTGTCCTCGATGCGCAGCTCGTTGTAGCCGCCACCGCCGGGGGAACTGAGGGTCTTGAAGGTGCTGCGGGTCTTGTTCGCCGGCAGCTCATAGGGGACGACGTTTTCCTTGTGGTACAGGCAGCCGCTGATCAAGGGCTGGTCGGGGTCGCCCTCGAGGAAGGTCACCAGCACTTCCATGCCGATCCGCGGGATGGCGATGCCGCCGTACTGCGCCCCGGCCCAGGCCGAGGACACGCGCAACCAGCAGCTGGTCTTGTCGTCCGACTGGCCTTCGCGGTCCCAATGGAACTGCACCTTGACCCGGCCGTACTGGTCGCAGTGGATCTCTTCGCCCTTGGGCCCGGTGACCACCGCGCTCTGGCTGCCGAGGATGCGCGGCTTGGGATGCAGCAGTGGCGGCCGGTTGGGCACGTCCCAGGGCGTGGCCTGGAAGCGGTTGCGGTAGCCCTGGTGGAAGTCGTCCTTCAGGGCCGTGGTGTCGCTGGTCACCGACTCTTCCAGCACCTGCGGCTGCTTGCCTTCGTGGACGATCTCGGTAAGCAGCCAGAGGTCGTTCCATTGCGCTTTCGGGTGCTCGCTCAGGGCCAGGAAATGCCCGCTGACCAGCAGCGGCTGGTCGCTTTTGCCCTCGGCCAGCCGGTAGTCGCTGCGGTGGCGTTCCAGGGCGCGCTTGGCCAGGTGCTTGCCGCGTTCGCGGTCGACGAAGCGGCCGGGGTAGTCGTAGTCCTCGAGGTCCGGCTTGAACTCGCTCTTGGCGTCGCTCTCCAGGGTCAGGCGCGGTTTCTCGAAGTCGTAGTCGCGGCGCGTGGTGCGGCTGGTGCGGGCTTCCAGGCGCAGGTCGAAGCGCTTGATCACCGGGTCGTTGGCGACCATGCCGGAGTCTTGCTGGTAGGCCACGGGCGCCAGTTTCGGGAACACCGTCTGGTCATCGCCGAAGACGATCTTGTGGCTGTCGGCGCTGTGCTGGAAGTGGTAGTGGATACCTTCTTCCTCGCACAGGCGCTGGATGAAATGCAGGTCCGATTCGTCGTACTGCACGCAGTAGTTGCGCTCGGGATAGATCGAACCCAGCTGGAACTGGTAGGCATTGCTTTGGATGCCATGTTCTTCGAGGACCTGGCCGATGATTTTCGGCACCGTGAGGTTCTGGAAGATGCGTTGGTTGATGCGGTGCGCGAGGTAGGCCAGGTGCGGGCGCACGGTCACCGAATAGCGGGTCAGGCGCTTGCCGGAATCGCCCTGGGCGACGCGGTAGATCTGCCCATGGATGCCGGTGCCATTCTGTGCCAACTGCAGGAAGGCCGGTTTGTGCAGCAGGCTTTCCAGGTCCAGGGTGGCCTGGGCGCTGACCAGCTCGACCTCGAAGGCAAAGGGCTGGCTGATGGCTTCCCGTCCGGTGAAGGACAGGACCTGGAGGTCGTTCGAAAGCCCCTCGATGGTCAGGCTGAAGTGAGTCTGATTGGCCGGCGCGAACATCCCTTGTTCCTCGTGCAGTACTGCCGCGTGGGTCGACCCCGGGGCCGGGCGCCGACGAACGCAAGAAATCCCTTATGGCGTAAACAACATCGACCAGCAGAGCTGGCCGATGTTGGTGTAACGGTCGGCCGGACTTAGCCCGCGACCGGGGAACGCCAGTCGTCGGAACCGGAAGTACCGGAGACTTCGTGGGTCCAGGTGATTTTGCGGTAGGTGAAGTGCACGTCTTCCAGGTGGGTGAAGTGCGAGTTCGATGGGTCCTGGCAGTTGTGCATGTAGTCTTTGATGTCGACGATGATCGCGTCTTCCAGGGTGGTGGTGTAGTAGTGCTCCTGGGTGCCGGCAGCGGAGGTGCGGTACCACTGGATTTCGATCTTGGTCAGGCGCTCACCGGAGGTCAGGGCCGCCAGCAGCAGTGGCGAAGCCTTGTCGAAAACCTTGGTGATGACCACTGGTTTGTGAACGCGCTGGCCGGTTGGCTGGCCGGACTGCGGGTCACGCGGGATGATCACTTCGTGCTGGAAACCCTGAACCATGACCTGGTCTTCGTGGCCTTCCTGGTAGGTGTTGCCAACGGAGTCAGCGGTGAAGGCACCGGCGGTGATCAGACCTTGTTTGGTGCCAGTGATGGACATATACGCTGGTGTAGCCATGGATGCTCTCCTTGCTAAAAAATAAAGGTGCCCGGTGGGACGGATCGCCCGGTTGGGTGCCGAGGTAGATATCAAGGAGCGTGCCAGGAGCTGGAAGTGCCTTATGGATCAAGGGCTTCAGGTGATTTTGGAGATCGGTGAAAGTATTTCCCGGGCGAAAGCCGCTGAAAGTGCGCAACTTCTTGCGCAGTGCTGTGCAAGAAGTTGCGCACTCGGCTGTATGGCACGGTTTATAAAGCCCTTGAGCATCTGCTCACAGAGTTATCCACAGCCAGGTGCGCAAGAAGTTGCGCATGATGGCCAAGGGCCTTGTCAGGCGGAGGTCGAGGTGCTTCCCGTGGGTATCGCTTGTGGCGTCACGCTTGTCGACGGCGACTCGCGGTAGCTGGAGGGGCTGAATACCCGGGTCAGCACCAGCATGGCCAGCACGGTCAGGATCAGTACCCACCAGGCGCTGATGAAGCTGCCGGTGAGTTCCCGCAGCCAGCCGGTCAGCCACGGCGACACGGCGTTGATCAGGAACCCTACCCCTTGCACGAAGGCCGCCAGTTGCCCGGCTTCCCGGGGATCGCGACGGTGGTCGAGGGTGAGGATCAGGCTCAGGGCGAAGCAGGCGCCGAGGCCGAAGCCGATCATCGCCACCCACAGCTGCGGGGCCTGCAGCGGCCACAACAGCAGGCCGCCGAAGCCCAGGGCCTGGGCGCTCAGGCTGATGGCGAGCAGTGGCCGGCGGTCGCTCTGGCGCTGCGCCAGGGCGGGCATCAACAGCGCGGCAATGACCTGGAAGATGGTCATGAACGCCAGCAGCGAGCCGCTCTGGGTCGCGCTCCAGCCCAACTGCAGGTAATAGGCCGGCAGCCAGGCGACCATGCTCATGTAGCCGCAGTTGATCAGGCCGAAGTACAGCGCCAGCAACCAGGCCCGACGGTCGCGCCACAGGCTGATGGAGGGGGCGTTGAGGCGCTGCCTCGGCCCGGCGAAAGGCAGCAGCCACCACAGCAGCAGGGCCGCCAGCGCTGGCAGCAACCACACGCCGAGCCCGGCCTGCCAATGGGCGAAGTGCGTGGTGACATGCGGGCTGAGCAGCGCCGCGAGGCCGCCACCGCCCATCAGCGAAGCCGAATAGATGCCCATGGCCAAGGCCACCCGCTGCTGGAACTGACGCTTGATCAGCGCCGGCACCAGCGCCTGGATCAAGGCCACGCCGGCACCGCCGAGCAGGGCGGTGGCGAGCAGGGCGCTGGCCTGGTCGCAGAACAAGCGCGCCAGGCAGGCGCAGAGGATCATCATCAGGCCGAGGGCGACGCCACGCCGTTCTCCCAGGCGGGCTTCCAGGCGCACCCCGAGCAAGGCCACCAGGCCCATGCAGACCACCGGCAGGCTGGTGAGCCAGGCACTGCTCTGGAAGCTCATGCCGGTGGCGCCACGAATCTCCATCAGCAGTGGGCTGATGGAGCTGATGATCGGCCGCAGGTTGAGCCCCAGGGCGATCAACAGGGCCCAGCCGCCGAGGCGACGCAGGCGCGACTCAGCGAACGGCATGGCGGACCTGCCAATCGCGGTAGATCGCGTTCATCGCCGCTTGCGGCAGGTGTTGCACTGGCAAGCGCTGGTCCGCCAGGGGCTGGGCCAGTTGTTCGTAGATCGCTGCCGTGGACAGGCCGAAGGGCGCGGCGCTGGCGTTGTCCGCGGCGAACACCGCGCGCGCCACACCGCACAGGTACATGGCGCTCAAACACATGGGGCAGGGCTGGCCGCTGGCATAGATCACGCAGCCGTCCAGGCGCGGGCCGAGCCGCTGGCTGGCGACCCGGATGGCCAACAGTTCGGCGTGGGCGGTGGGGTCCTGGCTCAGGTGGATCTGATTGACCGTCTCGGCCAGCACCTGGCCGTCGCGCACCAGCACCGCGCCAAACGGCCGGCCGCCGGCCGCGACGTTTTGCCGGGCCAGTTCGACGGCGCGTTGCAGGTAATCCTGATCGTCTTTCATGGAGGCTCCTTAAGGCACAAATCAGGACGCGCCGGCGTCCCGCAGCAGTTTGGCGATGGCGGTCTGGCCGCGTTTTTCCGCCTGCTGCAGAGGGCTCAGGCCAGCTTTGTCCGGCAGGTTCAGGTCGGCGCCGGCGGCGATCAACTGAGCGACTATCTGCTGGTGCGCCGGGCCGCCATCGGCCAGCACTATGGCTTCCATCAGGCAGGTCCAGCCCAGGCGATTGACGTGGTCGAGGTCGACGCCGGCCTCGATCAGCAAGCGCACGGTGTCGACATGCCCACGTTCGCAGGCCGGGATCAGCGCGGTGCCGCCGTAGCGGTTGGTGCTTTTCAGGTCGGCGCCGTGGGCCAGGGTCAGTTGCAGGATGGCATTGCGTCCGCTGGCGCCGGCCAGCAAGTAAGGGCTGTCGTGGATCAGGTTCTTCTGGTTGACGTCGGCGCCGGCCTCGATCAGCGCCCGGGCGATCTCGACCTGGTTGGCGGCGGTGGCCAGTAGCAACGGGCTGCTACCGTCCAGGCCGCGCACGTTGACGTCCACGCCTTGCCGGAGCAGCGCCTGGACCTTGGGCAACTGCCCGTCGCGGACTGCCTCGAGCAACTGGTTATCCTTTGCCATTACCACCCCCACCATGAACAGACAGATCGCCAGGACAGCGTGTTTGCAAGACAGGTAACGCATGGCGTCAGGCTCCCTGCGCAGTCAATGAACGCCGAGTATGGTCAGGCCCTGATGTATTCTGAAATTAAATATAACCATGCCAATCAGTGGCATTCAGAATGGTGCTGCCATGTTCGATCCTGTACTGCTGCGCAGTTTTGTCGCTGTCGTCGACTGCGCCAACTTCACCCGCGCCGCCGAGCGCCTGCACCTCACCCAGTCCACCGTCAGCCAGCAGGTGCGGCGGCTGGAGGAGAGCCTGGACTGCCAGTTGCTCGACCGTGATCAGCGCCGGGTGGTGGCCACCGCCGAGGGCGAGCGTCTGCTGGGCTATGCGCGGCGCATCCTGGCCCTCAACGAAGAGGCCAGCGATGTCTTGCTGCACCAGCAGAGCGAAGGCGTGCTGCGCCTCGGGGTGCCGGAAGACTTCGCCGCCGAGCGGTTGATGCCGTTGTTGTCGCGCTTCGGCCAGGACCATCCCGGCGTGCGCCTGGAGGTCACCAGCGGGCTGGGCCCGGAATTGACCCGCCTCTATCGACGCGGCGAATTCGACCTGTTGCTGGTCAAGCAGATGGGCGCCAGCGACGACTGCCTGGCGTCCTGGCCGGAACCCCTGTGCTGGGTCGACAGCCGCGCCACCCCGGCCTTCGGCCGCGATCCGTTGCCGCTGGTGGCCTTCCCGGTGGGTGGGCTGTATCGCCATGAAATGCTCCACCACCTTGAAGTCGGCGGCTGGCGCTGGCGCATCGGTTACTCCAGCGCCAGCCTGGCCAGCGTCTGCTCGGCGGTGGCCGCAGGCTTGGGCATCAGCTTGCTGCCGGTGCGGGTGGTGGCTGCCGGGCACCGCATGCTCGATGGCGCCAGCGGCTTGCCGGACATCCAGGGCGTGCGCCTGGCGCTGTACGGCCGCAGCGGCTTGAGCCGCGCTGGAAAGGCCCTGGAAAGCCAGCTGTTGGAGCTGTGCGAGAGCCAGGCGCTGAAGGTCTGAACAACCCTGTCCCAAGTTCGCTTGAGCAGGCGCGCGTTACCGGGTGCGCCTAGCCCTTTGATCGACGTTCGGTCGGTCTCTTTTATTTCGCCAATGTTGTCGCTTCGCCGCGGTTTTGCCGTGGCGATGCAATGCCTTTGGCGAATATTTTTAATGCTCGCAAAGCATGGCTTTTTGACTCCTTCCCTGCAGCCCTTGATCCGCGTGGCCTGGCGCGAAATGACGGCTTTAAATATGCAATTTTGATCTATCCATAACTTTAAAGATTACTTTCGGAGATAAGTGTCTGGCGCCAATCATTCAGCCCTCGACGCTGCTCCGGGGGAGTTCGCAGGTGTGGGTCGGGTTATTCGCAAAAGACTGTAGGGAGTTAATCAATGGGCAATGTCCAGACCGCCGCCAGTGCACACGAGGTGCTGTGGCGTCAGGCACCGAGCGGCGATTTGGTCGACCTCGGCCGGCCGCACCGCTTGCCGTTGGGCCAGTTGCGTCTGCAGAAGGTACCCAAGGCCGGGCTGCGGCGGCGCGAGGCGATTGCGCTCGGGGTGATTGCCCTGCTGTTGCACGGTGCGGTGATCTACTGGATCAGCCAGAAGCCGACCCCGGTATTGCCGATCGTGCCGCCGGAAATTCCACCGATGACCATCGAGTTTTCCCGGCCGGCGCCGCCGGTGGTCGAACCGCCGCCACCGCAACCGGTACAGCCGGTGGTGGAGCCACCGCCGCCGGTGGAGGACGAACTGGCGGTCAAGCCGCCACCGCCCAAGCCGATTCCCAAACCGAAGCCGAAACCGGTGCCCAAGCCGGCGCCTAAGCCGGTCCAGCAACAGCCCGCGCCGCCACAACCGGCCGCGCCTGTCGCCGCTCCGGCACCGCCCGCGCCACCGGCCCCGGCGCCCGTGACTCCGGCATCGGCGAACGCCGCGTACTTGAAGAACCCGGCGCCGGAATATCCGTCGCTGGCTCAGCGTCGCGGTTGGGAAGGCACGGTATTGCTGCGGGTACATGTACTGGCCAGCGGCAAGCCCGGCGAGATTCAGATTCAGAAAAGCAGCGGTCGCCAGCAACTCGACGACGCGGCGTTATCGGCAGTCAAGCGCTGGAGCTTCGTGCCGGCCAAGCAGGGTGATGTCGCCCAGGACGGCTGGGTCAGCGTGCCCATCGATTTCAAGATTCATTGAGCCTGCGCCAGGCGCTATCGCGAGCACGCTCGCTCTTACAAGGGTTATACAGAGGGACACATCATGAGTTTATTGGCATCTCCACTCGAATCCATCGAAAGCGCGGTGATCTGGCTGCTGGTGGTGTTTTCCGTGGCCACCTGGGGCCTGGCCCTGCTCAAGGGCGCGCAGTTCGCCCGCCTCAAGGCCCAGGATCGCAAGTTCCACAAGCAGTTCTGGGCCGCCTCCAGCCTCGACTCGGCGGCCGAGCTCAGCGAAACCCAGCCCGGCGCCGCCGCTCGCGTGGCCCAGGCCGGCTACGCGGCGATCCAGGTCGGCGACACCGCGCACGCGGCGGACCTGAGCCAGGCGATCAATCATCAGGACCGCCTGGAGCGCGCCCTGCGCCAGCAGATCGTCCGTGAGCGGCGTTCGCTGGAAACCGGCCTGGCGGTGGTTGCCAGTATCGGCAGCACCTCGCCCTTCATCGGTTTGTTCGGCACCGTGTGGGGGATCATGGAAGCCCTGAAAGGTATCAGCGCGGCGGGCTCGGCGAGCCTGGAAACCGTGGCCGGGCCGATCGGCGCGGCACTGGTCGCCACCGGCGTGGGGATCGCCGTCGCGGTGCCGGCGGTGCTGGTTTACAACTACTTCCTGCGGCGCCTGAAGCTGACCGCCGCCGACCTGGATGACTTCGCCCATGACTTCTACAGCCTGGCGCAGAAGAGTTCGTTCCGCGTGCTGATCCACCCGACCGCGCACAAGGCCGCGGCCCAGGGCAGCGCACAGAAAGTGAAGGAGGCGTCCTGACATGGCCTTCTCGACCCAGGACAGCGATGAGGTGCTGAGCGAGATCAACGTCACGCCGCTGGTGGACGTGATGCTGGTACTGCTGGTGGTGTTCATCGTCACCGCGCCGCTGCTGACCAACGCGATTCCGATCAACCTGCCCAAGACCGAGGCCGTGGCCCCGGTGGAGCAGAAGGACCCGCTGGTGGTGAGCATCGACGGCGCCGGCAAACTCTTTATCAACAAGGACGAGATCCAGCCGGATCTTTTGGAAACCAATCTTCAGGCGGCCAAGGCCAAGGACCCGGAAGTGCGCGTGCAGTTGCAGGCGGACGACGGCGTCAACTACGGCGAAGTGGCCCGTGCCATGGCCTCCATCGAGCGTGCCGGTATCACCAAGCTGTCGGTGATCACCGCGCGCTGACCCAGTGTTGTAAGCCACGACTTTTCAGGCCGTCTCCTTGGCAGGGTGCGGCCTTTTTTTTGGTTCTTCACGGAATTCCGGGAAACACAGAAACAAGAACGCCGATTTGATTGATGATGTTCGTGCGAGCAAACACATCTAAAAAACCGGCGTTCTTATGCACGATATTAATACTTTCCTTCCTTTTTGGGAGGGCTTTTCTGTCGTCACGATCAAGCCTGATGGCGATGCCCTACAGATCGATCTGACGCCCCACACCACCCGATTCCCTTCCTGTGGTGGATGCCAAAAGCCCTGTTCAACCACTCACGAGTATTGCGAGCGAGTCGTTCGTGATTTGCCCATTCTCGGCCGTGCAGTGCGCCTCAGCGTTTTGCTCAGACGTGTTGGCTGTCGTGACTGCGGCAAACGCATGGAGAC
>NZ_JAQZAA010000048.1:0-82657 GCF_028640875.1 Pseudomonas sp. SBT1-2
CACTGTCTGTAGGAGCGAGGCTTGCCCGCGATGCTTTTATCCACAGCATTTTTTCATTTCCCTCGCTTGACGAATTTCCAGCAATAGGTTTTGATTGCTTCCGTTATCTTTCGAATCGAAACTTAAGTGCTCATGTCGAAACGCAATACGCCCCAACGCCGTCACAACATTCTTGCCTTGCTCAATGAACAGGGCGAGGTGAGCGTGGACGAGCTGGCTAAACGCTTCGAAACTTCGGAAGTTACGATCCGTAAAGACCTGGCAGCCCTGGAGAGCAACGGCCTGTTGCTGCGGCGCTACGGCGGCGCAATTACCATGCCGCAGGAACTGGTTGGTGATATCGGCCAGCCGGTCTCCCGCTATAAACAAGCCATCGCCCGTGCGGCGGTGGCGCGGATTCGCGAACACGCGCGCATCATCATCGACAGCGGCAGTACCACCGCGGCCATGATCCCCGAACTCGGCCAGCAGCCGGGCCTGGTGGTGATGACCAACTCGCTGCATGTGGCCAATGCCCTGGGCGAACTGGAACACGAGCCGGTGCTGTTGATGACCGGCGGCACCTGGGACCCGCATTCCGAGTCGTTCCAGGGGCAGGTCGCCGAGCAGGTATTGCGTTCCTACGACTTCGACCAGCTGTTTATCGGTGCCGACGGCATCGACCTGGTGCGCGGGACCACCACCTTCAACGAGTTACTCGGCCTGAGCCGAGTGATGGCCGAGGTGGCGCGGGAAGTCGTGGTGATGGTCGAGGCCGACAAGATCGGCCGCAAGATTCCCAACCTGGAGCTGCCCTGGAGCAGCGTCCATACCCTTATTACCGATGATCGCCTGCCTGCAGAGGCCCGCGACCAGATTCAGGCCCGCGGCATCACGCTGATTTGCGCGGCAGTCATCTAGGAGAGAAACCATGTGTGGAATTGTCGGTGCCGTTGCTGAACGGAATATCACGCCCATCCTGCTCGAAGGCCTCAAGCGCCTCGAATACCGTGGCTATGACAGCGCCGGGGTGGCGGTCCTGACCAACGATGGCAAGCTTGAGCGCCTGCGTCGTCCGGGCAAGGTCAGCGAACTGGAACAGGCCCTGGCCAGCGAACCATTAATTGGTCGTCTGGGCATCGCCCACACCCGCTGGGCCACTCACGGCGCGCCGTGCGAACGCAACGCCCACCCGCATTTCTCCGGTGACCTGGCAGTTGTCCATAACGGCATCATCGAGAACCATGAAGCCCTGCGCGAGCAGCTCAAAGGCCTGGGTTACGTGTTCACTTCGGACACCGACACCGAAGTCATCGCTCACCTGCTGGACCACAAGATCAAGGACCTGGGCGACCTGACCGTGGCCCTGAAAGCCACCGTCAAGGAGCTGCACGGCGCCTATGGCCTGGCTGTGATCAGCGCCAGCCAGCCGGACCGCCTGGTCGCCGCCCGCAGTGGCAGCCCGCTGGTGATCGGCCTGGGCCTGGGTGAGAACTTCCTGGCTTCCGACCAACTGGCCCTGCGCCAGGTAACCGACCGCTTCATGTACCTGGAAGAGGGCGATATCGCCGAGATTCGCCGCGACAGCGTGCAGATCTGGGATGTCGACGGCAAAGCGGTCGAGCGCGAAGCCGTGCAATACCGCGATGGTGCCGAAGCCGCCGAGAAAGGCGAATTCCGCCACTTCATGCTCAAGGAAATCCACGAGCAGCCAGCCGTGGTGCAACGCACTCTCGAAGGCCGCCTGAGCCCGAACCAGGTGCTGGTCCAGGCCTTCGGTCCACAGGCCGCCGAGTTGTTCGCCAAAGTGCGCAATGTGCAGATCGTCGCCTGCGGTACCAGCTACCACGCCGGCATGGTTGCCCGTTACTGGCTGGAAGAGCTGGCCGGGATTCCGTGCCAGGTCGAAGTGGCCAGCGAATTCCGCTACCGCAAGGTGGTGGTGCAGCCGGACACCTTGTTCGTGACCATCTCCCAGTCCGGCGAAACCGCCGACACCCTGGCGGCCCTGCGTAACGCCAAGGAATTGGGTTTCCTCGCCAGCCTGGCGATCTGCAACGTCGGCATCAGCTCGCTGGTGCGTGAATCCGACCTGACCCTGCTGACCCAGGCCGGTCGCGAGATCGGCGTGGCCTCCACCAAAGCCTTCACCACCCAGCTGGTGGGCCTGCTGTTGCTGACCCTGTCCCTGGGCCAGGTCCGCGGCACCCTGGGCGAAGGCGTCGAAGCCACCCTGGTGGAAGAACTGCGGCGCTTGCCGACCCGCCTGGGCGAAGCCCTGGCGATGGACAGCACGGTGGAAAAAATCGCCGAACTGTTCGCCGAGAAGCACCACACCCTGTTCCTCGGTCGTGGCGCGCAATTCCCGGTGGCGATGGAAGGGGCACTCAAGCTCAAGGAAATCTCCTACATCCACGCCGAAGCCTACCCGGCCGGTGAGCTCAAGCACGGTCCGTTGGCCCTTGTGGATAACGACATGCCGGTGGTCACCGTGGCGCCGAATAACGAGCTGTTGGAAAAGCTCAAGTCCAACCTGCAGGAAGTCCGCGCCCGTGGCGGCGAGCTGATCGTCTTCGCCGACGAGCAGGCCGGCATGACCAACGGCGAGGGCACGCATGTTATCCACATGCCGCATATCCACGACATCCTGTCGCCGATCCTCTACACCATCCCGCTGCAACTGCTGTCGTATTACGTCGCGGTACTCAAGGGCACTGACGTCGACCAGCCGCGCAACCTGGCCAAGTCGGTGACGGTGGAGTGAGTTATCCACAACCGGGCTGATTTTTTCGACCCGGTCGGCGCTTTGACAACGGGCCTATATGGCCCGTTGCCTTATGTCCGGATTGTTCAAAACAATATGATGAAACGATATAGCAACTGATTTGCGCTCCTAAAAAGGCTGATCTATACCTCCAAGCCACACATTGATGAGGTGTGTGGCAAGCAAGGGCTCACGGAACCGGAGCTCCTGCATAACAAGGATAAAACAGCGCTTCAAGGATGATTCAGCCATGCATGCGTATCGGCATTTCGGTCGTTGTTCCGTTTTTCAACGAAGCCACAATTCTTCGATCCAGGTTTTCGGCCAGGTAGCTCATTGCCACCAGCGCTCGATTCGACCTGATTCCCCTCCTACCTATCGCCTTCGCGGCGCTATCCCTTCTGCCCATCGCGCCTCTATGGCTCCTCGGTCTCAACCGGGTGTCGGCGTGTGGCGTGAAACATCCGAGTGTTCCACCCGGGTGACCCTGGGCAACAGCCCGAACGGACTCTGTAAAGGTGATCCGTTGTTCTGAGGCAATCCTGCCTCGATTGAAGCGAATGTCGGACCGGATCGGCTCACCCCGCAGGTGACCCGAGGCGGATCCCGTGTAGTCGTTCGTCCAACCTTTTCATGACGCAGTACCCACTTTTCCAGGATGGAGATGGTTATGACTGTACTCAGAGTTGGCATCGTCGGCCTCGGCGCGCAGATGCAAGAAAACCTGCTGCCTACGCTTCTGCAAATGCCGGATATTCGCATCGTCGCCGTGTGCGACAGCGACTTGAACCGCGCCGGACAGATTCACCGTTTCATCTCCGAGGTCGCGATCACCGACGACTTCGACGAGATGCTCGATACCGCTGCGCTGGATGCGGTGGTCATGGCTTGTCCGCCCCAGGCGCACCGCGACCTGGCGATCAAGGCAATGGCCAAGGGCGTGCATGTCTTTGTCGAGAAGCCGCCGTGCTTCACCCTCGCCGAGCTCGAATACCTGATCGGCGCGGCTCGCCAGGCCCAGGTGGTCACCGGTGTGGGGATGAACTTCAAATATGCCAAGCCGATGCGCCAGCTGCGCGATATGACGCGCACCGAGCAGTTCGGCAAGGTCGTGCACATCCAGCTCAACCACTATGCGAGCAAACCCACCGCGCCGCTGTGGGGGCTGGATTCCACCCTGCGTTCGTTCCTGCTGGCCCAGGCGATTCACACCATCGACCTTGGCGTGACCTTCGGTGGTGGCGAATTGCGCGATATCGAATCCCGGGTGCAGCGCCACGAGGACTCGTTGCTGGTGAGCCTGGAGCTCGGCTTCAGCTCCGGCGCGACGGTCAGCCTGCTGAGCGGGACCATGTTCCCGTACTTCGAATTCGACATGAAGATCGTCAGCTCCAATTCGATGATGGTCGAGCTCAACAACCTGTGGAACATCACCCTGCACGAGCCGGTGCATGGCACCGGGGCAACCGGCACCGCCAAGCGCTGGCGCGGCGCGTGGCAGCCAGGGCCGCTGGATTCGGGTTATGAGCGCAGCGGTTATTTCGGCGAACTGGAGAAGTTCTTCGACGCGGTGCGCAACCGTTCGCCTTACGAGGCCAGCTTCGAAAGCCTGCTGCCGACCTTCCGGGTGATCGAGCAGATCTGTCATGCCGACAGCGCTCGCGCCGATGTCGCCCCCGTGCTTGCCCTCCACTCCACCCATGCCGCCAAGTCCCCAGCCTTTCTCGGAGCCCAGACCAATGTCCTCTAATCTCTCCAGCGCTGCCCGCATTTCCGTTTCCGACAAGTACCGTCCGGTGTACGCCGACGATCTGCTGACCCTGCAGAACACCCTGGAACGGCCGCTGTCCGGCACCAGCGATGTGGTGGGCGAATACGAGGCCAAGCTGGCGGCCTGGTTCGAGGCGCGGCATGCGATCGCAGTCTCCTCGGGTGGCGCGGCCCTGAGCGTGGCGATCTACGCCGCCGGCGTCGGTCCCGGCGACGATGTGCTGCTGACGCCGAGCTGCCCGCTGTGCACCATCTATCCGATCATGGCCGCGGGTGCCAACCCGATCTTCGTCGACACCCGCCGTCACGGTTTCGGCGCCGACCCGGAATCGATCAAGGCCCGCATCACCCCGCGCACCCGGGCGATCATCGATATTCCGATGTGGGGCTACCCCACCGAAGTCGATGAGCTGCAAGGCCTGACCCGCGAGCTGGGGATCAAGCTGATCCTCGACCTGGCGCATTCCCATGGCAGCACCCTCAACGGCCGGCCGCTGTCGGCCTATGGCGACCTGTCGTGCTTCAGCACCCACGAGCGCAAGCCGCTGGCCACCGGCGAGGGCGGTTTCATCCTCACCGACGACGACCAACTGGCCCAGCGCTGCCGCGACTACAGCCGCTTCGGCAACCTCAACGGCAAGGACTTCGGCCTCAACTACAAGCTGGCCGCGCTGCCTGCCGCCCTGGGCGCCAACCGCCTGGATTCGCTGGCCGCGCAGATCGAGCAACGACGCGCCAATGCCAGCTACTTCCTGCAGCAGCTCGACCATAGCAAGGTGCGGGAAAAGGTCATCATCGAGGGCGGGCGGACCAACTACTACTTCCTCAACCTGGAACTGCATTTCGCCGACAACCGGGCCTTCATCGATTACCTGGACGAGGCGGGCATCCCGTCGGACATCAAGCGCTACGGCTGCAAGGCACTCTACGAGTTCCCGGCGCTGGCCCAGTACCGCAACGACTGCCCGAACGCCGAGGCGCTGCTGGCCAGCATGACTACCATCCCGGTCCATCCGGACATCACCCGCGCCGAACTGGACTACATGGCCGAACGGATCAACCAGTACGGTGCGCCATGATGACGGATGTCCTCGATCGTTCGACCCTGGACCGGCATTTCACGGCCTCGGCGTTCGTGTTGAACCCGGACCGCAAGATGCTCCTGCTGCACCATCGCAAGCTGGGGGTCTGGCTGTACCCGGGCGGCCATATAGAGCAGGGGGAAACCCCTGATGTGGCAGTGCTGCGCGAGATCTACGAGGAAACCGGGATTCACGCCGCCCTGCTGGGCGAGCGTGACCTGGAACTGGCCGATGCCGAGACCGATGTCACGGTGTTGCACCAGCCTTACCGGATCCTCTGCGAGTTCATCGATGACAAGCGCGGGCCGCATTACCACCTGGACCTGATCTACCTCACCGCCACCGACCTGCGGGCTTGCCCGCCGGAGCGCGAGGTGGAAAACGCGCGCTTCTTCAGCCGGCAGGAAACTGCCGAGCTGAAGATGTTCCCCAACTTCCGGCGCATGGTGGACCGGGTATTCGCCGATGCCGAGGTGTGGGACATGGTCGGCAGGAAGGTGGCGCCATGAACCAGGCCATCTCCCGACCCACCCGGGTCATCGCGGACAAGTGCGGCCACGATACCGCCGACGATGTGCCCGAGCTGCAACGCGCCCTGGCGACAGGGCTGACCGGCACCTCGCAGATCGTCGAGGACTACGAGACTGCGCTCGCCGTGCTGTACGGCGTGCGCCACGTGATCGCTGTGTCGTCGGGGGCCGCTTCGGTCACCGCGGCACTGGCCGGCGTGCGCTTCCAGCCGGGGGACGAGGTGATAGTCGCGCCCACGTGCCCGATCTGCACCGTCCTGCCGATCCTGTCCCTGGGCCTGGTCCCGGTGTTCTGCGATGTGGCGCCGGACAACTTCGGGCTCGACCCGGATGACCTGCAACGCTGCATCGGCCCGCGGACCTGCGCGGTGATCGAGGTGCCGATGTGGGGCTATCCGATTGCCTCGCACACCACCTGGGCCACCGCGCGCCAGGCCGGCATCCCGCTGATCCAGGACCTGGCCCATGCGCACCTGACACGCCTGAACGGCAGCTGGTTGGCGCAGCATGGCGACATCAGCTGCTTCAGCACCCATGACTGCAAGTTCATGTCCACCGGTGAGGGCGGCTTTGTCATGACCGATGACGACGAGCGCGCCAGCCGTATCCGGGCCTACACCCGCTTCGGCAACCTCACCGGTGAAACCCTGGGCATCAACCTCAAGCTCGGTGGCCTGCAGGCCGCCCTCGGGCTGGCGCGTTCGCGGCAACTGGAAAGCCGGTTGCACCAGCGCCAGGACAACCGCCGGCGGCTGCTGGAGCAACTGGACAACCCGGCGCTGCGCGAGCTGCCGCTGACCCCCGGTGGAGAGGCCAACGCCTATGCCTTGCTGTTGCAGGCAGTGGGGCACGATGGGCGTGAACTGGTGCATTACCAGCAGCGTCATGGCATCCCTTCGGACATCGGCAAGTACGACAACCAGCCGCTGTACCAGTTGCCGCTGCTGGCGCAGTACCGCCGCGATTGCCCCAACGCCGCCCGGTTGCTGCGTTCGCTGACTACGGTGCCGCTGCACCCGGGCCTGGCGGACGACGACCTGGCCTACATTGCAAAGGTGCTCAATGACTACTCCCCAGCCTGATACCGCCGCGGGCGGTCGCCATGCCGTGGTCATCGGCGGCAGCGTGACGGGCTGCCTGACGGCCGCGGTCCTGGCCCGGCGTTTCCAGCGGGTCACGGTGATCGAGAAGAGCGATTTCTTCGACGAGACCGGGCCGCGCCAGAGCCTGCCCCAGGAGCATCACGTCCACCTGTTGTTGCTGCGCGGCAAGCAGATCATCGAAGGCATCTTCCCCGGCACCCTGAGCGCCCTGGAGCAGGGGGGCGCACAAGTGGCCGACCTGGGCCACGACGTGAAGTGGTACCAGGGCGGGCGTTGGAAAAACCGCTACCGCAGTGGCATCTATGCCCATTACTGCAGTCGGCGGCTGATCGACAACCAGCTGCGCCGGGCCTTGCTCGGCGTGCTGAACGTCGAGGTGCTGTCCAGCACCCGGGTCACACGAATCGAGTTCACCGGGGCCGATCCGTCCCGGCGGGTCGAGGCGGTGACCGTCGACGATGGCCACGGCGAGCGGACGCTGCGCTGCGACTTGCTGGTGGACGCCAGCGGGCGTGGCACGCGCTTGCCGACGTGGTTGAAAGAGGCTGGCTTCGGCGAGGTCGAGACCAGCGTGGTCAAGACCGAGCTGGGTTATGCGTCGCGCATCTACCGGCGCCTGCCAGCCTATGCCGAGCAGTGGCAAGTGCTGCTGGTGCTGCCCAAGGCGCCGTTGCAGCGTTCCATGGGGGTGATCAGCCCGATCGAAGGCGACCGCTGGATGGTCACCACCGGCGGCTGGTTCGGCCATTTTCCCGGCAACGATCCGCAGGAGTTCCTGCAGGCGCTGGCGGCGCTTCCGGTGCCGGACATCCATGAGGTGATTCGCGACGCCGAACCGCTGTCGCCGGTCCATACCTTCAAGATGCCCGGCAGTCGCCGCACCCACTTCGACCGGGTCGAGCACTGGCCCGCCGGGCTGCTGGTGGTCGGCGACGCTCTGAGCAGCATGAACCCGCTGTACAGCCAGGGCATGACCATCGGTGCGCTGGAGGCCGATTGCATCGACCGCCACATCGACGAGGTATTGCTGCAGGGAGGCCAGGGCTTTCGCCAATTGCAGGGCCGCCTGTGCGGGGTGGTCGATGGCGCCTGGAGCATGGCCACCACCGAAGACTTCCGCTTTCCCGAAACCGTCGGCCAGCGCAGTTGGCGCACCCGTTTCCATCATTGGTACGGCGCCGGCCTGGGCCAGGTCTCGGCGAACAATCGACGGGCCCTGGAAACCCAGATTGGCGTGACCAACCTGGTGATGGAGCCCAGCAAGCTATACACACCGGCGATCGCCTCGCGCATCGCCCTCAACGCCCTTCTTGCGGAGAAAACCCGACCATGATCGATGATCGACTGCACTTCTCGGGGATCGAACACCTGGTATTCGACTGGAATGGCACCCTGATCGACGACATCGCCCTGGCGGTCAGCGCGGTCAATCGCTGTGGCGAGCGCTATGCGGTGCCGCCCATCGATGCCGTTCGTTACCGTGCGCTGTTCGACTTTCCGATTGCCGATTTCTACGCCTCCCTGGGGTTCGATCTACAGCGCACGCCCTTCGCGCAAATCGTCGAACACTACCTGGAGCACTTCGATACGAATGTCGCGCAGTGCCCGCTGCACGATGGGGTGTTCGAGGTATTGGAGGCGGCGCGCAATGCCGGCATCGGCGTCTCCATCGTGTCCGCCTCGCATTGCGACGTGCTGCTCCAGACCCTGGAGGCCAAGGGCCTGCGCGGGCATTTCGAGCATGTCGTGGGGCTGAGCCACAACCAGGCCACCAGCAAGACCGCCGAGGCCCTGATGCTGCAGGAGAAGCTCGGCACGCCGGCCGGGTGCACCCTGTTCATCGGCGACACCCTGCACGACTACGACGTGGCGCGGGCCGTCGGCTGGAAGCCGCTGCTGGTCAGCACCGGCCATCAGGACATCGACCGCCTGCGGCAGGCCGACGCCCCGGTCTTCGGCGGGCTGGGCGAATTGCTGGGCCATTACGCCAGCAACGAGCGGCGCGCCGTCGTTCGCGAGGGGGCCTGATCATGGACACTGCGCACATTGTCCTGCTTGGCCTGATCGCTGTTTCGCTGCTGTTGCGCGGGCTGGTGGCGTTCTATTACCGGGATGCGCAGCGGGTGCTGCGCCTGCTCAAGCTGATACCGCGCCTGGAAGGGCGGCGGGAGCAGTACTACCGTCCGCTGGATACCTGGTTCGCGCCGCTGCCCTTTGTCTGGACGTGGCTGGACATAGTCGCCGCGGTGCAGGCGGCGTCGATCTACTCGTCGCCGCTGGCCTGGCTGGCCGTGCTGTTGTGGAGCGGCGGGCGCATGCGCGCGTTGCAGGAGTTCGGGCACAACGCGGTGCACTTCGCCCTGTGTCGCCACCATGGCTGGCAGTGGTGGCTGAGCAACCTGTTCTACCAGTTCCCGATGTTCAAGCGCGACATGCGCAGCCGGCACCAGACCCATACCCTGGAGCACCATCGCCACCCCAACCATCCCGAACTTGATCCCAACCGCGCCCGGGTGCAGGCCGGCGGCTACGTTGCCGGCCTGTCGCCCAGCGGTTTCTATGGCCTGTTGCTGTACCCGCTGACCCCTCGCGGGGCCTGGGTGAATCTCACCACCCTGGTGCGCAGCAGCCTGCTCAACCACTCCCGCCTGACCACCCTGGCGCGCTGCCTGAGTGTGGCGGCGGTGGCGGCGTTGCTGTACGCCTTCGGCGGCTGGAAAGGCGTGTTGTTCGGCTGGTTGCTGCCGTTGCTGACGTCCTATCCGGTGTTTGCCTGGATCTCGCTGCTGACCGAGCACCGCTGGTTCATCGAAGGCAGCGCGCGCAACCGCCGCGAGTTGGAATACCTGGCGGGCCGACCCACCGATTACTTCGGGGTATCCGGCTGGCTGGTGCGGGTGTTCATCGCCCCGACGTCCGACGCCTATCACCTGGCGCATTCCCTGTACCCCGGCGTGCGCTGGAACTACCTGCCGGCGATCGACCGGCACCTGAAAATCCACGAACCGCGCTACAGCACCAACGCCAGCGAAGGGTTGCTGCTGCCCCGCGGCAATGCGCCCACGGCCCTGTCCGAACTCTATGAACGCCTGGTGTGCAGCGAACACGAACCGTCCCCCCTGAAGTCGAGAGGTAGCCTGTGACCCATTCCACTCCAACCCCGCACGTTCAACGTATCGGCATCATCGGCGGCAGCGGCCTGCAACAGCTGCCGGGCCTGCAGGACATTCAGCAGGTGGAGTGCACGACCGCCTTCGGCACGCCGTCCTCGCCGCTCACCCTGGGCACGCTCAATGGCGTGCCCGTGGCCTTTGTCCAACGGCATGGCGTGGGCCATGTGATTCCGCCGGCCTCGATCAATGCCCGCGCCAACATCGCCGCGCTGCGCAGTGTCGGTTGCACGCAACTGCTGTCGGTCAGCGCGGTGGGCAGCCTGACCCACGACGCGCCTCCAGGCAGCTTTGTGCTGATCGACCAGTACATCGACCGCACCATCCAGCGTGACAAAACCTTTTTCGGCCCCGGGCTGGTCGGCCATGTGCCCTTCGGCGAGCCGGTCTGCGCGCGCATGCGCGGCGTGCTCGCCGAGAGTGCCGAGGCCAGCGATATCCAGGCACGCAACGGCGGCACCTACGTGGTCATGGAAGGCCCGCAGTTCTCGACCCGCGCCGAGTCCCACCTGTACCGCCAGTGGGGCGGCACGGTGATCGGCATGACCGCGATGCCCGAAGCCAAGCTGGCCCGCGAGGCCGAGCTTTGCTACGCGATGATCGCCATTCCGACCGATTTCGACTGCTGGCACGAATCCCACGAGCCGGTGAACGCCACGCTGGTGGCGCAACGCATGGCGGAGACCTTCAACCTGACCCGGCGCCTGGTGACCGAAGCCGTGACCCGTTTGGGCCGGCATGCCGGGGCCTGCCCCTGCGGTTGCGACCGCGCCCTGGACACCGCGGTGATGACCGCTCCCGAGCACCGCGACCCGCGCATGGTCGAGCGCCTGTTGAGCGTTGCGCCCAATGCCACTCATTTGTCCGCGAACAAGGAATGAATCGATGAACCAGGCCATCCCCACCAAGGACCGTGTGCGGATCCATCAGGTCGAAGTGCTTTCGGACAACTGGTACGTGCTGCGCAAGACCACCTACGACTTCCAGGGCCGCGACGGCGTCTGGCGCACCCTGGACCGGGAAACCTACGACCGCGGCAATGGCGCCACCATCCTGCTGTACAGCCGGGCCAAGCAGACGGTGGTGCTGACCCGGCAGTTTCGCTTCCCGGCCTTCGTCAACGAACACGACGGCATGCTGATCGAAACCTGCGCCGGGCTGCTGGACAAGGACGATGCCCGTACCTGCATCCACAAGGAGACGGAGGAGGAAACCGGCTACCGCATCCGTGAGGTGCGCAAGGTGTTCGAGGCCTTCATGAGCCCGGGGTCGGTCACCGAGCGCCTGCACTTTTTCGTCGGCGAATATTTCGACGAAGACAAGCAGAGCGAGGGCGGCGGCCTGGAACACGAGGGCGAAGAGATCGAAGTGCTGGAGCTGCCGATCGACCGCGCCCTGGCCATGATCGACAGCGGCGAGATCTGCGACGGCAAGACCATCATGCTGCTGCAGTACGCCAAGCTGCACCGCTTGCTGGAGGCCGCCGATGACTGAGCTCAACGCCATCAGCTCGATGGAGCATGCCGAGCTGGCCGAATTCATCGCCGGCATCAGCCAGCACATCGGCATGCCGGTGCGCCTGACCCGTTGTTCCACCTCGGAGCTGATCGAACGCCTGCACAGCGGCAGCGCCGGGGCCTGGGACCTGTTGCTGGGCACGGCGGCCACCGCCTTGCTCGACCCCGCCCTGGCCTGGCAATTGATGCCACTGACGGACATCGAATTCGCCGGCCTGCCGGAGGCGGCGGTGGCCACGGATCGCCGCTGGTTCGCGGCATCGGGTTTCGTCCCGGCCTTCTGTTATGACCCCAAGGTCCTCGCCCGCGAGGGCCTGGCGGTGCCGACCCGTTGGCAGGACCTGACCGCTCCCGAATGGTCCGGGCGGCTGGCCTTGCCCGACCCTGGGCGTTCCGGTGCCGGCTACCTGCACCTTGGCGCATTGCTCGAACACTACGCTGAACAGGCCTGGCCGCTGCTGGCCCAGGTGGCCAGGCAAGAGCCTTCGATCAGCGGCTCCTCCACGGCGCCGATCGAGGCCGTCGTGCAGGGGCAGGCCTGGCTGGGGGTGACAGTGTCGACCGCGGCCACCCGCGCCGCCGAACAGCACCCGCACCTGCGCTGGTGCGTGCCGGAAGATGCGCGCTGTTATGAGGACGAGGTGTTTGCCTGTCGGGCCGGCTCGCCCAACGCCGCCCATGCGCAGCAGGCGTTGCAGTGGATGCTCACGCCTGCCGCGGCGGCGATCAGCCAGCGTTATGGCAAGGTGGTGCCGGGCCAGGCCCATCCGACCGGTGCGCTGCAACCGCTGCCGGCCGTGCAGGCCAGTCGGGACAAGGCCGCGCGCTGCCGGCAATGGCAGGCGCTGTTCTCCCGGGAGACGGCTCATGGCTGAAGCCGCGCGGGATTCCAGTCAAGCGCTCGGCCGCCAGGAGCAGGTCCGTGAAGCGCGCCCGTGGTTCCTTTACCTGCTGTTCGGGCTGTTCGGCGCCCAGCAAGGGTTGCTCGGGCCGATCATGCCGTTCCTGCGCGAAACCCTGGCGCTCGACCTCGGTTGGGCCGGCCTGCATTTCGCCGCCTATGCCGCCGGCCTGGCGCTGGTCGGCTGGCCCTATCGCTGGCTGGAGCGACGGGCGCGGTCGACGAGCATGAGCACCATCGCCTGCCTCTCGGTGGTGATCGCCAGCAGCTTGTTCGCGCTGGCCGGGCACTGGTCGCTGACCTTGCTCGCCGCCGGGGCGATGGGCCTGTCGGGTGGGTTTGTGCTGGCGGTGGGGCAGGCGGCCCTGGGCGAGCGTTATCGCGAGCAGGCCGCGCCGAGGCTGGTGGAGGCGCATATAGTCGCCGGGCTGTGCGTGCTCGGCGGCGCCTTGCTGGTGGGGAGCATGACCGGCCTGGGGCTGTCCTGGCGCCTGGTGCCGGGCAGCATCGCCGCCATCGCGCTGCTGGTGACCGTGCTCTCGCTGAGTGCCTGGAACGCCCCGGCGACAGTCGCCGCCACCCATCAAGCCAGCGAGAGCGGGCAGAGCCTCATGACCCGGCGGGTGCAGATGAGCCTGTGGGCCTTGGTGCTGCTGGGGATCTCCGCGGAATGGGGCGTCGGTTTCTGGGGCGCGGAATACCTGGCCGTGCACGTCCAGGTCAGCGCCTCGGCCGCGGCCACGCTGATGAGCCTGTATTTTGCCGGCACGGTGTGCGGGCGCCTGGCCAGCCGTTATGCGTTGAGCCGCATCAGCCCGTTGCCGCTGCTGGTCGGCGTGATGCTCGGGGCCATCGCCACCCTGGTGCTGCTGTACTTCAGCCAGACCCAACTGCTCACTGCCTTGTTGATCTTTGTCCTGGGTGCCTGCCTGGGCAATTTCTTCCCGTTGATCCTCGGTTCGGCGATGCGTGTCGCGCCCCGGGCCAGTTCGGCCATCAGCGCCCAGGCCTCCCAGGCGGTGGGCGTGGCGCTGTTGCTGGCGCCGTTCCTGCTCGGCCTGCTGTCCGAGCGGATCGGTGTCGAAGCGGCTTTCAGCCTGTTGATCGTTTATCCCTTTCTCATGCTGCCGATCGCGCGCGGTCTGCATTTTCCCGGAGCACGCCCTTGAAGCTTTCTGCCCTGCTGTTCGATCTCGACGGCACCCTCATCGACACCGATGACCTGCACCTCAACGCCTACAACCAGTTGCTGGCGCGCTGGGGCAAGTCCATGAGCCTGGATTACTACAAGGCCCATGTGATGGGCTTTCCCGACGACATGATTTTCTCCGGCCTGTTTCCCAATGCCCCGGCGGCGCAGTACCCGGAGCTGGCGGCACAGAAGGAGGCCATGTTCCGCGCCCAACTGCGCGAGACCACGCCGGTGCCTGGCGTATTGCGCACCCTGGATTATGCCCAGGCGGCCGGCATCCCCATGGCGGTGGTGACCAACGCACCCCGGGAAAACGCCGAAGCCATGCTCCAGGGCCTGGGGATTGCCGAGCGTTTCGATGCGCTGGTGATCGGCGGTGAGCTGGCGCGCGGCAAGCCCGACCCGCTGCCTTACCTGACCGCCCTGCAACTGCTGGAGGTGAGCGCCGATCAGGCGCTGGCCTTCGAGGACTCGCTGGCCGGTGTGCGCTCCGCGGCGGCGGCGGGCATCCACACCTTCGGCATGCTGTCGGGGCTCGAGGAAACTCAGCTTCGCGAGGCGGGTGCGCGGAGTATCATCCGGGACTTCAACGATGAGGCCTTGTGGCAGCGACTCCAGGTCCCTGCCTGAGCCCGGGCGGTCCATGCGGGACGGTGCCGGGGCAGGGCGCCGTACTGCGAGGACCGCCATGGACCGATTCCAGGAAATGCAGGTGTTCATCAGCGTCGCCCAGGAGCAGGGCTTCGCTGCCGCGGCCCGGCGCCTGGGGCTGTCCGCGCCCAGCGTGACCCGGGCGGTGGCGGCGCTGGAGCAGCGTATCGGCACCCAGTTGCTGACCCGCACCACGCGCAATGTGCTGCTGACGGAAGCCGGCCAGCGTTACCTGGAAGACAGCCGGCGCATCCTCGCCGAGTTGCAGGACGCCGAGGCCTCGGCCGCCGGCATCCATGCCCTCCCGCGCGGCCAACTGACGATCACCGCGCCGGTGCTGTTCGGCGAGTTGTTCGTGACCCCGCTGATGGTGGATTACCTGGAACGCTTTCCCGAGGTCAGCATCAATGCCCTGCTGGTCGATCGGGTGGTGAGCATGGTCGAGGAAGGCATGGACGTCGCGGTGCGCATCGGCGAGTTGCCCGACAGCGGCCAGCACGCCATGCGCGTCGGCGAGGTGCGGCGGGTCATCTGCGCGTCCCCGGCTTTCCTGGCCCGGCATGGGCGGCCGCGCCATCCGCAGGAGTTGCGCCAGGCGCCGCTGATTGCGCCGTCGTCCATCGGCCAGTCCAGGAGCTGGCTGTTCAACGAGGGCGGAACCCCCTTGAGCGTTCGTCCGGAGCCGCGGCTGGTGGTTACCGCCAACCAGGCGGCGATCAGTGCCGCGTGCCTGGGGCTGGGCCTGACCCGGGTGCTGTCGTACCAGGTCGCGGGCAAGGTGGAGGCTGGTGAGCTGGAGATTGTCCTGGCGGAGTTCGAACTGGCGCCGTTGCCGATCCATGTGGTGTATCAGGGCGGGCGCAAGGCCCCGGCGCGGGTGCGCAGTTTCGTCGACTTCACGGTGCAGGCGCTGCGCGAACATCCGGCGTTGCAGTCGTAGCGTGGATCATTACGCTGGCTGAAATGATGGATTGTGTTTTCTGGTGATTCTGTTGTTTTGACCTGAGAGAGAAGATGGCGTCCGTCAGTGCCGCTCTTGTGAGCCGCACCCCTGCCCAGCGGAGTCTGCCATGCACGCCATCAAGCTCTACAACTTCCCCCGTTCCGGTCATGCCCATCGCGTCGAACTGATGTTGTCGCTGCTGGGGTTGCCTTTTGAGCTCATCTTCGTCGATCTGGCGAAAGGCGAGCACAAGCAGGCGGCCTTCCTGGCGCTGAACTCTTTTGGCCAGGTGCCGGTGATCGACGACCAGGGCGTGGTGCTGGCCGACTCCAACGCGATCCTGGTGTATCTGGCGCAGAAGTACGGCCAGGGCCGTTGGTTGCCCAGCGATCCGGTTGGCGCGGCACGGGTCCAGCGCTGGTTGTCGGTGGCGGCGGGACCGATTGCCTTCGGCCCGGCGGTGGCGCGGCTGATCACCGTATTCGGCGCGCAGCGCAACGCCGAGGAGGCCATCGACCGCTCCCATGCGTTGCTCAAGGTGGTCGAGCAGGAACTGACGGCCAGCCCTTACCTGGCGGGCAGCGAACCGACCATCGCCGATATCGCCGGCTACAGCTACATCGCCCACGCCCCCGAGGGCAATGTGTCGCTGGTGGATTATCCACAGGTCCGCGCCTGGCTGGCGCGCATCGAAGCCTTGCCCGGCTTCGTCGGCATGCCGCGCACCGCGGTGGGCCTGCAAAGCGCCTGAACCTGGCGGCCCGGCACCTCCCGGGCCCGCTGACTGCTGCGTCATCGACGCAGGGGAGACTCATGATGAATACCGAATCCCCCTGGCACGCAGGAGAAACCCGCCTGCAAGCCCAGGCCGGCGTGGCCGAGCGCATGGAAGTCGTCGGGCGCAAGGTGATCCGCAGCGAGATGCCCGATCAGCACCGGCAGTTTTATCAACAGCTGCCGTTCATGCTGCTCGGGGCTGTGGATAACCAGGGCAACCCCTGGGCCAGTGTGCTCGAAGGGGCTGTCGGTTTCGCCCACTCGCCAACCCCTGGGCGGCTAAGGCTCGACAGCCTGCCAGCCGCCGAAGACCCCGCCCAGCTGACGCCGGGCGCGGCCATTGGCCTGCTGGGCATCGAGCTGCACACCCGGCGGCGCAACCGCCTCAACGGGCGGATCGTCGAGCTGGACCATAGCGGTTTTGCCCTGGGCGTCGAGCAGTCCTTCGGCAACTGCCCGCGCTACATCCAGCTGCGTCAGTTCGAGTCGGTGCCGCTGGCCGCGCACCGGCCGGTACAGCGCCTGAACGTGCTGGATGAAGAGGCGAGGACGATGATCCGGAGCGCCGATACGTTTTTTGTCGCCAGTTACGTGGAGGTCGAGGGACGGCTCTGGGTCGATGTTTCCCACCGCGGCGGCCCGGCCGGTTTCGTGCAGGTCGAGGGCAACCGCCTGAGCATTCCGGATTTCGCCGGCAACCTGCACTTCAACACCCTGGGCAACCTGCTGCTCAACCCCCGCGCCGGCCTGCTGTTCATCGACTTCAGCCGTGGCGACCTGCTGCAGCTCAGCGGGCGCACTGAAGTCGTGCTCGACGACCCGCAGATCGCAACCTTCCCGGGCGCCGAGCGCCTGTGGCGCTTCGAGGTCGAACAACTGGTGCGCCGGCCCGCGGCGCTGGCCCTGCGCTGGCACCAGAGCACAAACCTGTAGGAGCGAGGCTTGCCCGCGATGGTCGTTAACGATGACGCGTGTTGACTGGGTAAACGCGGCGCTCTCAAGTCCATCGCGGGCAAGTCGGATCGCCGCCCGCTCGCTCCTACAACGCAACCTCAGGCGTAGGACAGGGCTTTTTCCTCCAGTAGCTCCTGGTACAGCTCGCTCCACCTGCGGCCCATCTCGTCGGCGGTGAACAGCTGCCGGTAACGGGCTTCGGCCTTGAGGCCCATTTGCGCGGCCTGTTCCGGGTTGTCCCAGAGCTGGCGCATGGCGGCGCGGAAGGCCAGGGGATCGCTGGGCGGCACCACCAGGCCGGTTTCGCCATGGATATTGATATAGCTGGTGCCGGTACCGATCTCGCTGGAGATCATCGGTTTGCCGTACATCGCGCCTTCGAGCAACGAGATGCCAAACGCCTCGGAGCGCAAGTGCGAAGGGAAGACGATGGCGTAGCTCAGTTGCAGCAAGGCCACCTTGTCTTCATCCCCCAGGCGGCCGAGGAAATGCAGGTTGCGCAGGCCCAGGGCCGCGGCCTGGGCATGCAGCTCGGCCTCGAGCGGGCCGGCGCCGACGATCACCACCGGGTAGTCCACGTCCTTGAGGGCATCGAGCAGGATGTGCAGGCCCTTGTAGTAACGCATCACCCCGACGAACAGGAAAAAACGCTCGCCCAGGCGCTGGCGCCACCGGGCCATGCGTTCGCTATCGGGCGGTGGATAACCGGCCTTGTTCAGGCCGTAGGGGATGACCCGGGTCTTGTCCGGGAATTGCTGCAGCACATCGCTGGTGTGCAGGTAGTTCGGCGACGCGGCGACGATCCGGTCGACACTGCCCAGGAAGCGATTCATCAACGGCCGGTACAGCTTGAGCAAATGGCGCTGGCGGATGATGTCGGAGTGGTAGGTGGCCACGCAGGGCTTGTTCATGCCACTCACGAAATGCACCAGGTCCATGAACGGCCAGGGGAAGTGGTAGTTGACCACGTCGGCTTCGGCAGCCATTTCGCGGAACTGCTTGAACACGCTGTAGGAGAAACCGGTGGAGGCGAACTGTATGTCGAGCTTGGCCCGGTGCACCTCATGCTGACCGAGCTTGAGTATCGCGGGGTGCGGGTCGGCGCTGAGGGTCAGGACCTGGCCTTCGATACCCTGTTGGGCGCCGCTTTCGCAGAGTTGGAAGATGACCTGTTCGATACCGCCGACCGAGTCAGGCAAATAGGTTTTGAAGAAATGTAAGACCCGCATTCAGCCTCCTATAGCCTGACGGTAGGTGCGCGCGGTGATCTGCGCGCAGTGCCTCCAGGAAAACCGCCCGGCTTGTTGCAAACCCGCTTCGCGGCATGCCTGCCAATGGGGCTCATCGTCGATCAAGCGAAGCATAGTGCTGTTCAAGCCATGCACATCGCCAGGCTCGACATAATTGCCGGCCAGACCCGCGACTTCCGGCATGGCCGAACGCCGCGTCACTACCACCGGTGTGCCACTGGCCATGGCTTCCAGGACCGGAAGACCGAAGCCTTCATACAGCGATGGAAAGATCAGCGCCCTGGCTCCGGCCACCAGCTGCGCCACCTGTTCGTCCGGCAGGTAGCCCAACAGTCGTACATGGCCGCTGGCCAAAGCCTTTTGCAGGGTGTCGCTGAATTGTCCTTGCTCCCAACCCGCCATGCCGACGATCAGCAACGGATAACGTTGGCGCAGCGCTGGCGGCAGCTGTTCGTGGGCCTGCAGGGCCTGGGACAGGTTCTTGCGTGGTTCCAGCGTGCCGACGCACAGGAAGTAGCCTTGAGGCTGCAGGCCATGGACTGCGAGGCTGTGTTCCAGCTCGGCGTGCCCGCGTGGATGGAAGCGCGGGGCGACGCCCAGTGGCGCCACGACAAAGCGATCGCGTGGCAGGCCGAAGTAATCCTGGGCTTCATCGGCGATGAACTGCGAGTCCGTCAGGATCAGCCGCGCCTGTTCCACGCCTGCGCCAAGACGCCGCTCGATTTCCTTCAAGCGGGCCGGCGGCTGGGTCGAGGGGTAATGCAGGTGAGTCAGGTCATGCAGGGTCATCACGGTCGGGCCTTCGAACTCCAGCGGCCACAGGCTGGGCTCGTGGTAGAGGTCGATCGCTGCAGGCTGCCCCTGGTCGAAGCGTCGCTGTTCCAGCCAGCGCCGTGCCTGGTAGGCCCCGGGGATCTGTCGCAGCCAAGGGGCCACTTGGGAGTAACCCGGCATGGCCGCCGCCGGCAGCTCGGGGCTCCAGCCCCAGCCGTGGAACAGTGACAACTCCAGCCCCTGTTCGGTGACCAGGGCCGAGGCCAGTTCCGCTACGTAATGACCGATACCGGTGCGGGGCGACTGGAGAATGCGCGCGTTAAGGGCTATCCGCATCGTGCGTCTCCATGACCGTGGGGGCGTGGTTCCTGTGGAACACAATGCGTTCGACCAGTTGGGTACTGGCTTCTCGCCAACCCAGCCAGCGCCAGTCATCGACATGGCGGGCCGCGGGAAACACGCCGCTGGTTTCCTGCTGGATGACCAGGTCGGCCAGGCTCTGTGGATTGTTCAGGTCGAAATAGGCCATGAACTCGCCGCCGATCTCGCGAAATACCGGGATGTCGCTGCCCATGGCGGGCAAGCCGCGCTGCATGGCCTCCACCAGAGGCAGGCCGAACCCTTCGACATAGGAGGGGAACACCAGCGCCGTCGCCTTGGAATAGGCGTACTCCAGGCTGTTGTCGTCCAGGGAGTTGAACATGAACAGGCGCCGGTTCAACTCCGGGTGCCGGCGAATCCGCTCGATCAGCGCCTCGCACTTCCAGCCGATGCGCCCGGCGATGCACAGGCGAGCCTGGGAACCGCTGGCCCAGACGCGCTCGAAGGCGTCGAGCAGGAACCCGTGGTTCTTGCGGGGTTCGATGGTGCTGACCATCAGGAAGACCGCTGCCTGGCCCTTGAACAGCTGGGCCAGGTCCGGGTTGATCCGAGCGTTTTCACTGCACTGGTCCAGTTCCGAACCCAGGTGGAAATAGTCGAACCAGCGCTGTGCCACCTGTTGGCGCCCGACCCGGCGGAGCATCTCTTCGCGGACCTGGTCGCGGATGGTCGCGGAAATGGCGATGTAGCCGTCGGCGGTGCGCGCTATCCAGTCGAACCAATGGTTGAACACCCGGACCAGCCCGGCGTCGCAGAACTGTGGGTGGGTCAGGGGGATCAGGTCATAGATCACCGAGACGATACCCACGCCGTCGCGCTTGAGCTGTTCGGCCAGGGGAAAGAAGTCGGCATGCCAGGATGAGTCCAGCAACACCAGTTGATCGCCCGGTTGATGTTGCAGCGGTACGCAGCGCTGGGGGATTTCCCGGGTGTTGAGGAACCGGTTGCACAGCCGCAACGGAATGCTGAAGCAGACCAGTGCGGTCAAGCGGCACGCCACATAGAGCAAGCGGCGCGCAAGGTAGGAATCGAAGGGTTTGCGTCGCTCCAGGGTGCGGTGACGCAGCCAGAAGACGTTGGCCATCTGTTCCAGGCGCACCCGCAACCCCATCAGGTTCCAGCGCTCGGGTTTCAACGGCTTCAGGCTCAATACCCGCAAGAGCTGGCCCTTGAGCATGACCACCGGAATGCATTCGACCGAGGCATCGGCCGCGGGCAGTTCACGGATAACGTTGCGCACCACACGCTGGATGCCCGAGTTGGTCTCGGGGTGTTCGAACACATAGGTGCATTCAATCAACAGTCGGGTCATGGAGCGGCTCGCTGAGGCATTGACTGAGTGGACTTCGACGGTGAGCGGACAATGCTGGTCCGCGCCTGCAGCCAGGAACAGCCGACGAAGTCTTCCTGGCGGTTGTTGATGACGTGGAAGACCAGGCCGTAGTCGCGCCATTCGAAGTTGCGATCCAGATGCGAATCCAGCCGCGACAGGCTCAGGGCCACCGAGTAGTTGCCCTTGCCCAGGCCCATGGTGAAGGCAAAGCGGAAGGTGACTTTCTCGCCGGCACTCAAGTCGGTCAGGGCCTGGTCCAGGCGATGGGTGTTGATGCCATACATGGGCTGGCCGAGACGGTCCTTGATCATGAAACCCAGTACCAGCCGTTCGATGTCCTGGCGTACCTCGACCTGTACTTCCAGCACCACCGGCTGGCCGACTTCGGCCATTTCGATCGAGCGCTCGCGCTCGTCACGCAGGTGCACACTGAGGATCCCGGCTTCGCCGGTGCCGGAAATGGTCCGCACCTGGCCGTTGGCGAGCATTTCCTGGCGAACTGTCTGGCCTTCGCGTTCGGCGAGCATGGCGTTGTAGTAGTCCATCACCTCTTCCGGCTTTCCATGCATGGCCACGCGGCCCTGTTCGAGCAGGATCGCGGTGTCGCAGATCGACTGGATCGCCGAGCGGTCGTGGGAAACGATCAGCAGGGTGGTGCCGGCGCGGCGAAAGCTGCGAATGCGCTCGAAACTCTTGTGCTGGAAGTAGGCGTCGCCCACCGACAGTGCCTCGTCGACGATCAGGATGTCCGGGCGCCGGGCCGTGGCCACGCTGAACGCCAGGCGCATCTGCATGCCGCTCGAATAGGTGCGTACCGGGTGATCGATGGCCTCGCCGATTTCGGCGAAGGCTTCGATTTCCGCCATCAGCGCCTCGATTTCCTCGACCTGCATGCCCAGCAGCTGGCCGGCCATGACCGCGTTCTGGCGCCCGGTGAAGTCCGGGTGAAAACCCATGCCCAGCTCCAGCAACGCCGCCACCCGACCGCGCAGGTGGATCTCGCCGCAGGTTGGCTGGGTGGTGCCGGTGATCATTTTCAGCAAGGTGCTTTTGCCGGCGCCGTTGACCCCGACTATGCCCACGGCCTGGCCCGGCTCGATCTCGAAGTCGACGCCCTGCAGCACCCAGTGCAGGTGATGGCGCGGCCTGGAAAACGGAATCATCCACTCGAACAGCCGGCTCCAGCGGTTCGGGTACTGCTTATAGGCCTTGCCCAGGCCAGTGACGCGTATATGTCCCATCAGAGCTCATCCACCATTTCACCGACGCGCTGGCGGAAAAGCCGCAGCCCCATGCCACAGAACAGCAGGCTGATCACCAGCATCGGGGTCAGCGAGCTCCATTGCGGCCACTGGTCGTACAGGAACAGGTTCTGGTAGCTGTGCATCAGCGCGGTCAGCGGGTTGAGCGCCAGCAGGCGCTGGATCGCCTCGGGCAGGATGCTGATGGGGTAGACGATGGGCGTCAGCCAGAACCAGAACTGCAGGAAGATGCCGAAGAACTGCGCTACATCGCGAAAGAACACGTTCAGCACTCCGAGGATCATCCCCAGGCCGGTGCAGAACAGCACCTGCAACAGCAGCAGCGGGATCAACCCCAGCAGCGCCAGGCCCGGCAGGCGCCCGGTGATCAGCAGGAAGCCGAGGAACAGGCCGAGGATGATCGCGAAGTTGATGCCGGCGTTGAGCAGCACGATTACCGGCAGGCAGATGCGCGGGAAGCTGATCTTCTTCAGCAGGTTGGCGTTTTCCAGGAACATGCTCTGGCTGCGCAGGGTCAGCTCGGAAAACAGGCCCCAGGTCAGCAGCCCGGCGCACAGGTAGACGCTGTAGGCCAGGCCGTCCTCCACCCCCGGCAGGCGGGCGCGCATCACCTGGGAAAAGATCACCGTGTAGACGACGATCATTGACAGCGGGTTGAGCACGGTCCACAAGGCGCCGAACAGCGAGTTGCGATAACGCGCCTGGAACTCGCGCTGCACGCTGCCGAGGATGAAGCCCCGGTAGCTGCGCAGCGAGCGGTACAGATTGAGCAGCATCAGGCCGTCCTGCCGTATTGGTCTTCGAAGCGGACGATGTCGTCCTCGCCCAGGTACTCGCCGCTCTGCACTTCGATGATGACCAGGTCGATCACCCCCGGGTTCGCCAGTCGATGCTTGTGCCCGGCGGCGATGAAGGTGGATTCGTTGCTGTTGACCAGGTGCGAGCCGTCGCCGTTGTTGGTGACCATGGCCGTGCCCTTGACCACCACCCAGTGTTCGTTGCGATGGTGGTGCATCTGCAGCGATAGCGCCGCGCCCGGCTTGACCACGATTTTCTTGATCTTGAAGCCCGGGCCTTCCTCCAGCACGGTGTAGCTGCCCCAGGGCCGACTGACCGTGCGATGCAGGCGATAGGACTCGTGGTTGCGGTCCTTGAGCTGCCGGGCCACCTGGCGCACGTCCTGGGCGCGGTCGGCGTGGGCCACCAGGATGGCGTCGGCGGTCTCGACCACGATCAGGTTGTCGACGCCGACCGTGGCGATCATCCGGCCCTCGCTCTGTACGAAGTTGCCGTGGCTGTCGATGAACAGGGCTTCGCCGGTGGCGCGGTTGTCCTGGGCATCGGCGTCGACCAGGGCGCTGATCGCGCCCCAGGAACCGATGTCGCTCCAGTCGAACCGGGCGGGCACCACCGCGACCTGGTCCGAAACCTCCATCAGCGCGTAGTCGATGGAAATGTCCGGCATCTCGGCGAAATGTTCCGCCGACAATTCATGCTGGAGGATGCGCCCGGTTTCCACCGGTGTGCTCGCGGCCAGGCAGGCGCGGCCCAGTTCCAGCAGCTCGGGGGCGTGCTGTTGCAGCTGCTCCAGCAGCGTGGCGACGGTGAAACAGAACAGGCCGGAATTCCACAGGAACCGGCCGCTTTCGAGGTAGCCCAGGGCGGTCTTCAGGTCGGGCTTTTCCACGAAGCGCAGCACCCTGGCGGCGCCCTGGTCGTCGAGAGCGTCGCCCGACTCGATATAGCCAAAGCCGGTTTCCGGCGCGTTCGGAGTCACGCCGAAGGTAACCAGATGCCCGGTCTCGGCCAGTTGCGCGGCATGGGCGACCGCGCTTTTGAAGGCTTCTTCGTTGCGGATCAGATGGTCGGCGGGCATCACCACCAGGGTCGCCTGGTCACCATGCCGGGCCTGCACGGCCAGGGCTGCGATGGCGATGGCCGGGGCGGTGTTGCGGCCCGAAGGTTCGAGGATGAAATGCCCGAGGTGCCGATCCAGCCGGGCGGCCTGGAAGTGATCCTTGCTTTGAAAGAAGTGGTCGCGGTTGGTCACGGTGACGATGTCGCCGCTGCCCGCCAGCAACCCGGCGGCGCGGCGGTAGGTCTTGCCCAGCAGGCTCTGGCCGTCGGGCAGGATCATGAAGGGCTTGGGATGACCTTCGCGCGAAACCGGCCACAAGCGGGTCCCGGCACCGCCGGAAAGAATCACTGGAATCAGCATGCCTTACTCCTTGGCGACGCGTTTCATGTCCGCATCCATCATCATGCGGATCAGGGTTTCCAGATGGGTCTTGGGTTTCCAGCCGAGTACCCGTTGGGCCTTGGCCGGGTTGCCCAACAGCACGTCGACTTCCGCGGGGCGGAAGAACGCCGGGTCGATTTTCACGTAGTCACGGTAGTTCAGGCCGACGTGTTCGAAGGCGATCTGGCACATCTCGCGCACGGTGGTGGTGACGCCGGTGGCTACCACGTAATCATCGGCCTTGCCTTGTTGCAGCATCAGCCACATGGCTTCGACATAGTCGCCGGCGAATCCCCAGTCGCGCTTGGCGTCGATGTTGCCCAGGCGCAGCTCCTGCTGCTTGCCCTGTTTGATCCGGGCGGCGGCGTCGGTGACCTTGCGGGTCACGAACTCGATGCCGCGCAGGGGCGATTCGTGGTTGAACAGGATGCCGCTACTGGCATGCAGGCCGAAGCTCTCGCGGTAGTTCACGGTGATCCAGTGTCCGTAGAGCTTGGCCACGCCGTAGGGGCTGCGCGGGTAGAACGGGGTATTTTCGTCCTGCTGCTCGGCCTGGATCAGGCCGAACATTTCACTGGTGGAGGCCTGGTAGAAGCGGGTGTGCGGGCTGAACTGGCGGATCGCCTCGAGCAGGTGGGTCACGCCCAGCCCGTCGACGATGCCGGTGGTCACCGGCTGGTCCCAGGAAGCGGCGACAAAGCTTTGCGCCGCCAGGTTGTAGAGTTCGTCGGGCGCCGCCTTGATCACCGCCCGTTGCACGGAGCAGGCGTCGGCCATATCGCCATCCAGGTAGCGGATCTCGCCCTCGATACCCATCTCACGCAAGCGCCAGCGCGAGTCGCTGCTGCGTCGCGCCACCAGTCCGTGAACCTGATAGCCCTTGTCCAGCAGCAACTTGGCCAGATAGGCGCCGTCCTGCCCGGTGATCCCTGTGATCAGTGCACTTTTTGTCATTCTTGTCGTACCCGTGACTCCCAGTCGGACAGGATCGCCCGCAGGGATTGTTTTATTGTGGTTTCGGGCGTCCATCCGGTGACGGCTTGCAGCCTGGCGTGACTGCCACAGACACGACGCTGTTCTGCCCGTCGCAGACGGGCGGGGTCTTGAACCAGTTCCATTTCGACCTGGGCGATGTCCGCCAGCTGCTGGATCAGGCTGCGGATGCTGTGCTCCTGGCCGGAGCAGATGTTGTAGACCTGGCCCGGCACGCCACTGCGCAACAGGGCCAGGTAAGCGTTCACCACGTCAGCGACATCGAGGAAATCGCGGGTGACGTCGATATCGCCGACCTCCAGCCGCGGTGCCTGCAGGCCGTGCTTGATCCGGGCGATCTGGCGCGCGGCGCTGGCGACGGCGAAGCTGTCCAGCTGCCCGGTACCGATATGGTTGAACGGTCTGGCCACCATCACGGGCCAGCCTTCGCTCATGCCCCACTGCAGGCACAGGAGTTCGGTCGAGGCCTTGCTCACCGCATAAGGATTGCGTGGGGAGGGCGGCTGGCGCTCGTCGATGGGCAAGTCGTTTTCGCTGACCTGGCCGTAGACGTCACCGGAGCTGACGTACAGGAAGGTGCCGCTGAAGCCGCGAGCTTTCAGCGCTTGCAACAGGTTGAGGGTGCCCAGCAGGTTGATCTGCAAGGTCCGGGCAGGATCGCGGAAGGCTTCGGGGACGAAGGTCTGGCCAGCCAGGTGAATCACCGCATCCGGCAACTCGGGCCACAGGTCTTGCAGGCTTTGCGGTTGGGTCAGGTCGAAGGGCGGCGCGGGCAACAGTTCCCAGCCTGAATCGGCAGCGCCCAGGCGGGAGCGTAGATGACGTCCCACGAATCCATTCAGGCCCGTTACAAACAGACGCTTTTTCAAGCAGCAGCCTCTTTAGACGGAGGCTTCGGCAATATTTGGACACATAATTCGTGTGAGAAATACGAAAACTCTGCTATTTCCCAGGGCCTTTCTATTGACGAAGCTTGTTGTAGTTGTTTGGTGGTCAATCTGTGCCAATTGCGTTGGAATTTCAATAAGTCCTACCGTGACCGGTAAGTTCTCGTTTTCCAGCATAGGAAAAATCTTGTTGAGAGGTTCCCGAATCTTAAACGGATGTGTTTAGAATGCCCCTCGTCTCGACCCCAAAACGATCAGGATGGCTGTCTCGGCGCCATGCAAAACTGACCAATAGAACAAGAACGTAGACGGGCATGAGAACGATGGATGCACGCCTACCAACACCGGCGTGGTGCCATGGCTCTACCGTCATTGTGTGAAGGTGCCAGGATGGCGGCTTCATCGTGAGATGCCATGAATTTCATTCTTTATTCGGATGTGAACGACGGCTCCATCAGCCAGAGCCTCGGGCGTCCGGAATACAGCTATTACTTCGTGCTCAAGGCCTATCGCCCGGTGCTGGAAAGCCTTGGGCGAGTTCATGTGGTGCAGACGCCCGCCGAGGTCGATCGGCTGTATCACGAACTGCGGCTCAAGGGCGAAGACAGCCTGTTTCTTTCGTTCACCCCACCCCAGAAAACCCCGCTCGACCTGGACTGCCCGACCCTGTGCGTGGTGGCCTGGGAGTTCGACTCGATCCCCCACGAATACTGGGATAACGACCCGCATCAGGACTGGAGCCGCACCCTTGGCCGCCATGGCCGGGTGATCACCCTGTCCAGCCATACGGCCCGGGCGGTGCGGCGGGTGCTGGGTGAGCATTTCCCGGTGCTGGTGCTGCCTACCCCGTTGTGGGAGCGCTTCGACGGCGTCCGCGGGCAATACCCCAATGTGCCGGTCAACGCCGGCACCACCCTGCAGATCAAGGGCTGCATCATCGACAGCCGGACGCTGGGGCTTTCCGCCGATGGCCTGATCGCGCCGGTACTGGAAGAAGTGCCACCGTCTCCTGCTCCAGTCGAAGTCGAGGCCGAAATCGTCGCAGCCCCGCCGCTGACCGCCAGGCGCCGGCTGTTCATCGCCAAGCACTATCTGCGCGAATGGTATCGGGCGCTGGCCGGCGGCGAATGGCGCCGGCCGTTGTTCATCAGCAAGCACTACATTCGTGAATGCTACCGCGAGGGGTTGCGTGACCGGGTCCCCGAACGCCTGCGGGCGTTGATGGCCAAGCCAGGCCCGGAGCACGTTGTGCCAGCGCCACCTGCGCCCGAGCCAGAACATCCCCAGGCCGTCCTCCCGGCCACCGACCAGCAGGTGGAGTTCCAGGTCGATGGCGTGGTCTATGTCAGCGTGTTCAACCCCGACGACGGCCGCAAGAACTGGCATCAGTTGATCACCGCGTTCTGCTGGGCGATGCGCGACACCGAAGACGCCACCCTGGTGTTGAAGATGACCCAGAACGACCTGTCGACCTATTACGTCGAAATGCTGACCCTGCTGTCGCAGCTGTCTCCGTTCAGCTGTCGGGTGGTGGCCATGCACGGTTATCTGGACGACGAGCAATTCGCCCGGCTGTACGGCGCGGCCAGTTTCTACGTCAACGCCTCGCGCTGCGAAGGCCTGTGCCTGCCGCTGATGGAGTTCATGGCCTGTGGCAAACCGGTGATCGCGCCGCTGCATACGGCCATGCTGGATTACATCGACGAAGAGGTGGCCTTCGTCGTCAAGTCCAGCCAGGAGCCGGCGATCTGGCCGCAGGACTCGCGCATCCTGTTTCGCACCCTGCGCCACCGCCCGGACTGGGGCTCGTTGAAAACCGCCTACCAGGACAGCTACCGCATGGCCAAGGAAAACCCCGTGGGCTACCAGTCGATGTCCCTGGCCGCGGCCCGGCGCATGCAGGAATACAGCAGCTTCGCCAGCGTCCAGGGGCGCCTGCGGGACTTCTTCGCCCTGACCCCGTTGACCGAGGCTGACGGCGCGTCCTCCCTGGCTGTGGCGGGTAACGCCTGATGCTGATCCTCATCCATTCGGAAACCAACAAGAGCAATATCCAGCAGAACCTCGGCCGCCCTGAATACAGCTACTACTTCGTGCTCAAGGAGTTCCGGCCGGTGCTGGAGCGGCTGGGCCAGGTGTTGGAGGTCAGCAACCCCGACGAGTTGGTGGACCGCCTGTATTTCGACTGCCAGAGCCGCGGCGAGGCGTGCATTTTCCTGTCGTTCTCGCCGCCCCATCGCACGCCCAACCATTACGCCTGCCCGACCATCCCGGTGTTCGCCTGGGAGTTCAGCACCATTCCCACCGAAAGCTGGCAGGGCGAGCCGCGGCATGACTGGCGGCTGGTCCTGGGCACCGCGGGCGCGGCAATCACCCACTCCAGCTTTACCGTGCGAGCAGTGCGCGATGTGATGGGCGAGGACTATCCGATCTGTGCGATCCCGGCCCCGGTCTGGGATCGCTTCGCCCGCCGTGGCGAGCAACTGGGCAAGCAGGCGCGGGCGTCCCGGGTGACCCTCAATCTGCATGGTCTGTTGCTCGACAGCCGCACCCTGGACCTGAACGCCTACGGTCCGAGCACGCTGCGCGAAGGCACGCCGCTGGTGCTCGATACCCAGGCCCGCGATTGCCAACTGCTGCTCGACGGGGTGGTCTACACCTCGGTGTTCAACCCCTACGACGGGCGCAAGAACTGGCAGGACATGATCAGCGCGTTCTGCACCACCTTTCGCGACTGTGCCGACGCCACCCTGGTGCTGAAACTGACCCACCACGATATCGGCAACGCGCTGGCCGACATGCTGCACCACCTCTACAAGAACCAGTCCTACCAGTGCCGCATCGTGCTGATCCACGGCTTCCTGTCCGATCCGGACTACGAGCGGCTGGTGGAGGCCACCTGCTATGTGGTGAATTCCTCGTTCGGCGAAGGGCAGTGCCTGCCGCTGATGGAGTTCATGTCCTGCGGCAAGCCGGCGGTGGCGCCGTGCAACACCGCGATGGCCGACTACATCGACCACGACAACACCTTCATCGTCGACTCCACCGACGAACTGACCGCCTGGCCCCACGATCCGCGGGCCGCCTATCGGACCCTGCGCTACATCACCAACTGGGATTCGCTGTGCTCGGCCTATCGCGCCAGCTACGACGTCGCCCTGCAGGACCCGGAGCGTTATGCACGGATGTCGACCCATGCGATCGAAAGCCTGCGGCGTTTCTGTAGCCAGGCCACGGCCGAACAGCGCCTGGGTGAGTTCTTCCAGCAGGTGCTGGAGCGGCGCAAGGCACCTGCCACCCCCGGGCTTCCCGCGTGATGCGGGCGTTTCTGCGGCGTTTGCGCAGGGGCGCGCCGTTGCCTGCGCCGCTGCTGGCCGAAGCGCCCAAGGTGGCGGTTTCTCCCCGCGATTGCGGCTTGCGCGACGCCCTGCTCGACGGCTGGTTCCGTTCTGAAACCGGCGAGCTGCTCAAGGGCTTTGCGATTACCGCTGAAGACACCCTGCTCGATGTCGGCTGTGGCGAGGGCGTGGCCACGCTGTTCGCCATGCGTCAGGGCGCTTCGGTGATTTTTACCGACAGCGAGTTCGACAAGGTGCGCGAGCTGGCCCGGCAAGTCGCCGAGCAGTCGGACGTGCCTGCCCTGGGGCTGGTCAGCAACAGCCTGCCGTTGCCGCTGGCCCAGGGCTGCGCCAGCAAAGTGGTGTGCATGGAAGTGCTGGAACACATCGAACAACCCGCGCCGTTTCTCGCCGAGCTGGTGCGCATGGGCCGCCCCGGCGCGCAATACCTGATCAGCGTTCCGGACCCGGTGGGCGAGCATCTGCAGAAGGGCATCGCGCCGCCCGGCTATTACCGCGCGCCGAACCATGTGCAGATCTTTTCCCGCGAAGGCTTTGGCCAGATGATCGAGGCCGCCGGGCTGGTCATCGAACACCGGCAGGCCACGGGCTTTTTCTGGGTCATGGGCATGATCTTCTTCTGGGCCAGCGAACGGGCCGCCGGCCGCGAGCCGCCGGGCGCCGTGCGCGACCGGATCCAGGCGCCGTACCCGGCGCTGATGGAAGGCTGGGCACGGACCTGGGAAGAACTGCTGGCGCAACCCGACGGGCTGGCGATCAAGCAGGTGCTGGATGGCTTCATGCCGAAAAGCCAGGTCATCATCGCCCGCAAGCCGCTGTCTGGCGCAGTGGCTGAGCCGTCTTGAACGACAAGCGGATCATGGACATCGAGCTGCTGCGGGGCATCGCGGTGCTGGGCGTGGTGTTCCATCATCTGCAAGGCAGTCTGTTTCGCGACGGGCTCGCCTGGCTGGGCAGCGTTGCGGCCTACGGCCAGTTCTGGTGGGGCGTGGACCTGTTCTTCGCCATCTCCGGCTTTGTCATCGCCCGCAGCCTGGTCCCGCAACTGCGCGCCTGCACCAGCGCCGCGCAGTTCTGGCAACGGACCCGCGACTTCTGGATTCGCCGCGCCTTCCGCCTGTTGCCTTCGGCCTGGTTGTGGTTGCTGCTGATATTGCTGGCGACCCTGTTTCTCAATCGTTCGGGGGCCTTCGGCAGCCTGCACGCCAACCTGTGGGCCACGGTTGCCGGCCTGTTGCAGTTCGCCAATTTGCGGTTCGCCGACAGCTTTTTCCACTATGAGTACGGCGCCAGTTTCGTCTACTGGAGCCTGTCGCTGGAGGAGCAGTTCTACCTGTTGCTGCCGCTGCTGGTGCTGTTATGCCGCAAGTACCTGGCCTGGGCGTTGCTGGCGCTGGTACTGGTGCAGATCCTGACCCTGCGCTCGGCGCTGCTGATGGTCATCCGGACCGACGCCATGGCCCTCGGCGTATTGCTGGCGCTGTGGACGGCCCGCGGCAGCTACCGGCACTGGGAGCCAAAGTGGCTGGGACGGTATCCGGGGCTCGGCCCGCTGCTGTTGATCCTGTCGTGCCTGGGCCTGGGCTGGTTGGCCACCGATGGTTTTAATGTCACCCGTTACCGGGTTGGCGCCCTGGCGGTGCTCTGCGCGCTGTTGGTATGGATCGCTTCCTACAACCGTGACTACCTGTTGCCCCGCGGCCTGCTGAAAAGTCTGTTGGCCTGGGTCGGCAGCCGTTCCTACGGGATCTACCTGATCCATGTCCCGGTGTTTCTGCTGGTCCGCGAAGCCTGGTTCCGCCTGGCGCCCCTGGGCACGACCGGGCTGAACGAGCAGCCGCTGCTGGCAATGGCCTGCGCCGCGGGCCTGCTGCTGTTGCTGAGCGAACTCAACTACCGTGTCATCGAGTTGCCCCTGCGCAATCGGGGCGCCGAGCTGGTGCAGCGCCTGGGGGCAGCCCGCTCTCCCGTTCCTTCCACTGGAGTCACTTCATGCTGAGCCTTCTGAAAAAACTCACGGCGAGCGCTCCTGCGGCCGTGACGCCCGAGACCCCGCCGCCGGCCAAGGTCGATCCGTACATGCTGGGCCTGCAGGACGCCATGCTCAGCGGCTGGTTCAACCAGGAAAACGGCGAGTTGTTCACCGGCTTTCCGGTGACGGCCGAGGATACCCTGCTGGATGTCGGCTGTGGTGATGGCGGTAACGTGCATTACTGCGCGATGCGCGGGGCGAAGATCATCATTGCCGACATCGATGCGGCCAAGGTCGAGGCGACGCGCCAGCGCCTGAGCGATACGCCGGCCCGCGGTGTCGAATGCCATGTCACCGACTGCAATCCGTTGCCGATCGCCGACGGTACCGCCAGCCGTGTGGTGTCCACCGAGGTCATCGAGCATGTGGACGACCCGGCGCAGTTTCTCTCCGAGCTGGTGCGGGTCGGCCAGCCAGGCGCGCTGTACCTGTTGAGCGTGCCGCACCCGAGCTCCGAGGACCTGCAAAAGGACATCGCCGCGCCCGAGTATTTCCAGAAGCCCAACCATATCCGCATCATCAGCGAAGAGCAGTTCAAGCGGATGGTCGGCGACGCCGGGCTGGAGGTGCTCAGCCATAGCCAGTACGGCTTCTACTGGTCGATGTGGATGCTGCTGTTCTGGGAAGCCAAGGTCGAATTCAGCAACCCCGACCACCCATTGCTCGACCAGTGGGCCAGCACCTGGCAGACCATCCTCAACTCGCCGCGTGGCGTACAGATCAAGCACGCGCTGGACGCTGTGGTCGCCAAGAGCCAGGTCATCATTGCCCGCAAGCCGGCCTGAATCGGCGCGGGCTTTTGCCCGCTTGAATGAGGCAGGACGCTGGCTTTTGTAGCCGCTGCCGCAGGCTCGGGCCGCGTTCGGACGATCGCGACCGAAGGGCGTGCAAAGCCACAAGATCGCTGAAGGCCTGCGGCCTTATCGCAGCCTGCGGCAGCGGCTACAGGGTCTGCTTCAGGCCTGTTGCACGAAAGTCAGGCGCAGGGCGAAGCCGATCAGCAGGCTGCCGAACAGCCATTGCTGGACCCGCTGGGCGGCGCGGTTGTGCGCCAGCCAGCGGCCGATCCAGGCGCCGGCCAGGGCGTAGGTGCTGTCGAACAGCAACCCCACCAGCACCAGCAGCAGGCCGAGGCTGGCGAACTGCGCGGCCACGGGGCCGGCCTGCGGGTCGATGAACTGTGGCAGCAGCACCGAGCAGAACAGCAGCGCCTTGGGGTTGAGCAGGTTGGTCAGCAGGCCGCGGCGGATCGCTTCGCGCCAGCGCAATGCGCTCGCGGCTTCGCCGTTTTGCAGGCTGGGCAGCAGGTTGGCCCGCAGGCACTGCACGCCAAGCCACAGCAGGTAGGCGGCCCCGCCCAGGCGTACCACTTCGAAGGTCCAGGGCGCGGCCTTGAACAGGGCGGCCAGGCCCAATGCCGCCAGCGCCACATGGCAGCCCCGGGCGATCGCCAGGCCTGCCGCGGTGGCCAGCGCCAGGCCCTTGCCCTGGCGGGCGCCGGTTTGCAGCAGCAGGATCATGTCGGGGCCGGGCAGCAGATAGACCACCGCCAGCGCCAGGAAAAACATCCAGAGTTGTGCCACCTTGCCACCCCTTTCGTTGTCGATTCGGTAGCCAGAGTCTAGGGCCGAAGGGCAGGGCAGGTGCTTGCGTAGTCAGCCAGCATGAGGGCGGAAATTGGCATAATCTTCCGTCTGGACATGGAGTGACTATCGGAAAATGCCAAAAATGAAACTGGATGCCTACGACCGCAAGATTCTCGCCGCCCTGCAGCGCGACGGCCGCCTGAGCAACGTGCAACTGGCGGAGGAGATCGGCCTGTCGCCCTCACCCTGCCTGCGCCGGGTACGGATGCTGGAAGAAGCCGGGGTGATTCGCGGCTACCAGGCCAACCTCGATCGCGATGAAGTGGGCCTGGGGCTGACGGTGTTCGTCGGGGTCAAGGTCGAGCGGCACACCGACGAGCATTCCGAAGCCTTCCACAAGGCGGTGACGGCGCTGCCGGAGGTGCTTTCGGCGTTCCTGGTGTCCGGCGAGTCGGACTTTCTGCTGCAGGTGGTGGTGCCGGACCTGCGCGCCTACGACCGCTTTCTCACCGGCAGCCTGCTGAAACTGCCGGGCGTCAGCGATATCCGCAGCAACTTCGCGATCCACACGGTGAAGACCCCGGGGGCGCTGCCGCTGGGGCATCTACCGGCCTGACGCGATCATCTGTAGCCGCTGCCGAAGGCTGCGATCGCGACCGAAGGGCGCGCAGGATCTGAAGATCGCTGAAGGCCTGCGGCCTTATCGCAGCCTGCGGCAGCGGCTACAGGCTCTACATCTGCGTCGCCATCCCCTCGACATCCATCGCCGCCTGGCGCAATGCCTCGGAGCGGGTCGGGTGCGGGTGGCAGGTCAGGGCGATATCTTCGGCCGAGGCGGAAAACTCCATGGCCACGCAGTATTCGCCGATCATTTCGCTGACGCTCGGTCCTACTAAATGCACGCCGAGGATTTCATCGGTCTGCGCGTCCGCCAGGACCTTGGCGAAACCTTCGGTCTCATGGTTGATCTTGGCCCGGCTGTTGGCCGTGAAAGGGAACTTGCCGGCCTTGTAGGCCCGGCCCTCGGCCTTGAGCTGCTCTTCGGTCTTGCCGACGCTGGCCAGCTCCGGTTTGGTGTAGATCACACTGGGGATCAGGTTGTAGTTCACTTCACCGGCCTTGCCGACAATCTGTTCGATACAGGCCATGGCCTCGTCCTCGGCCTTGTGGGCGAGCATCGGCCCGGACGTGACGTCGCCGATCACCCACACGCCAGGGGCCTCGGTGCGGTGCTGGCGGTTGGCGAGCATGCCTCGCGAGTCGGTGCCCAGGCCGACGTTCTCCAGCCCCAGGCCCTGGGTATAAGGCCGGCGTCCGATGGCCACCAGCACGTAGTCGGCTTCCAGCAGCTGCGCCGTGCCGCCCGCCGCCGGCTCGATGCTCAACTGCACGCCGTTGGCCGAGGTGCTGGCGCTAGTGACCTTGGTGCCGAGCTTGAAGGCGATCCCCTGTTTGCCCAGGGCCCGTTGCAGGGTCTTGCCGGCTTCGCCATCGACGCCGGGGCAGATGCGGTCCAGGTACTCGACCACCGTCACCTGGGCCCCCAGGCGCCGCCAGACCGAGCCCAGCTCCAGGCCGATCACCCCGGCGCCAATCACCACCAGGTGCCGGGGCACTTCGCTGAGGGACAGCGCGCCGGTGGAGTCGAGGATGCGCCGGTTGTCGATCTCCACCCCGGGCAACGGTGTCGGCTCGGAGCCGGTGGCGATCACGATGTCCTTGGCCTGCAACCGGGTCTTGCCGCCGGCGCTGTCGGTCACCGTGACCTGGCCCGGGCCGTCGATATGGCCCCAGCCCTTGATCCAGTCGACCTTGTTCTTGCGGAACAGGAACTCGATGCCCTTGGTCAGGCCCGCCACGCTGTCGTCCTTCTGCTTCATCATCTGGGCCAGGTTGAGGCTGGGCTTGACCTCGATGCCCAGTTCGGCGAATTCCTTGCCCATGGCCGCGTCATACAGCTCCGAGGCATGCAGCAAGGCCTTGGACGGCATGCAGCCGACGTTCAGGCAAGTACCGCCGAGGGTGGCGCGGCCTTCGACACAGGCGGCCTTGAGCCCCAGCTGGCCGGCGCGAATGGCGGCGTTGTAGCCACCGGGACCCCCACCGAGGATGACGACGTCGTAGCTGCTCATGGCTGTTCTCCTGCGATCGCAAAGACGGGTTTAAAGGTAGTCGAGCAAAAAATTATGACCGTAATATGAGCGTGCGAAGGCTAGGCGGTCAAGAAGCGGTATTCACATTCCTTGTAGGAGCAGCCGGTCGACGCTCGATTGCTCGCGATGGCATCGACGCGGTCCTGCCGTTGAATCGCGTTGGCCGCATCGCGAGCAAGCTTCGCTCCTACAGAAGAAGAGGGGGCGGGGTGTTCAGGTCCACCAGTAGCGCACGAGGTGGAAGAAGATCGGCGCGGCGAAACACACCGAGTCCAGGCGATCGAGCATGCCGCCGTGGCCTTCGATCATGTGGCCCCAGTCCTTTACCCCGCGGTCGCGCTTGATCGCCGACATGACGATGCCGCCGGCAAAGCCCAGCAGGTTGATCAGCAGGGCGATCAGGAACGACTGCCAGATAGTGAACGGGGTGATCCACCACAACGCGCCGCCGATCAGCGAGGCCAGCAGGATGCCGCCGACAAAACCTTCCACGGTCTTGGACGGCGACAGCCGCGGGGCGATCTTGCGTTTGCCGAAGAGTTTTCCACAGACGTACTGCAGCACATCCGACATCTGCACCACGATCACCAGGTAGGCGATCAGCAGCAGGTTGCGCCCTTCGTAGCCGGCGATATCCAGGGTCAGCAGCGCCGGCACGAACGACACGCAGAACACCGCGATCATCAGCCCCCACTGGACCTTCGAGGCGCGCTCGAGGAAGTGCGTGCTGTCGCCGCCCAGGGACGCGAGGATCGGCAGCAGCAGGAACACATAGACCGGGATGAAGATCGAGAACAGCCCGTACCAGTCGAAGTAGATCAGCAGGTATTGCACGGGCAGGGCCAGGTAGAACGCCGCCACCAGCGCCGGGTAGTCGCTGCGCCGGGTCGGCATCAGGGTCAGGAACTCGCGCAGGGCGTAGAACGAGACGGCGTAGAACAGCAGGATCACCGCGCTGGTGCCGAGCCAGAAGGCGACGCCGATCACCAGCACCATCACCCACCAGGCGTTGATGCGCGCGTTGAGGTTGTCGATCACCGAGCTCGGCGCGCCACGGGTGCGCAGCTTGAGCAGAAAACCGATCAGCGAGGCCAGCACCAGTACCGCGCCGATCCCGCCGAACAACATCAGGGTTTGCCTATCCATCTCAAGAATGCTCCGGGGCCATGGCCAGCAGCGCTGCGCGGCTGCGTTCGAGGAATTGCTCTTTGCTTTCGCCGTCCTCCAGGGACAGCGGCGCGCCGAAGCTGGTGGTGCATAGAAGCGGCAGGGGCAGGAAACGACCCTTGGGCATCACGCGGTTGAGGTTGGCGATCCACACCGGAATCACCTGGGCCTGTGGGTAACTTTTCGCCAGGTGATAGATGCCGCTCTTGAACGGCAGCAGGCCTTCCTCCTCCAGGTTGCGCGTGCCTTCGGGGAAGATGATCAGCGAATCGCCGTTGGCCAGGGCGTCGAGCATCGGCTGCAAGGGGTTATCCACAGGCTCCTTGCGCTCGCGGTCGATCAGCACGCCGTTGAACACGCGGTTGATGATGTAGCGGCGCAGCGGGCGGGTCTGCCAGTAATCGGCGCCGGCCACTGGCCGCGTCACCTTGCGCAGCGCGGGCGGCAGCGAGGCCCACAGCAGCACGAAGTCGCCGTGGCTGCTGTGGTTGGCGAAGTAGATGCGTTGCACCGCCTGCGGCCCGCAACCGAGCCACAGGCTGCGCGCCCCGGTGATGGTGCGGGCGGCGGAGGTGATGAGGGTGGCGACCAGGGGTTCGAGCATGAGAATTCCTTATCCGGCGATGGCCAGCCAGGGGCTGGCCAGGATGAAGCCCAGTGTCAGCAGTACTTGCGCCGCCAGCAGCCAGGCCTGGCGACGCAACAGGTTGAGGGCGCCGCGGCTGCGTTGTTGCCATGGGCGGCCGCCGGCGGTCGCCGGTTGCAGGCCGAGGGCGCTCAGCGCCTGGTCCAGCGCGGCGCTGCGTTCGGCCAGCGGCAGCGGGCTGTCCGCCACTCGCTGGAACAACTCGGCATCGAAGGCCACCCGCAGCGCCCAGTACTTTTGCAGCACTCCCAGGAGCAGCAGGGCGACGCTCAGGGCAATGGCCCAGGGGGCGGACGCGCCGAGCAACCACTGGCCGAGGCCAAGCAGGGCGCCGAGCAGTGTCAGGCCTGTGGATAACAGGTCCAGCGAATGCCCGCGGCGCAACAGGCTCGCCACCGCATGCAGTTCCATATCAGTGGCCATGCACCTTCCCCTGGGCTGTGGATAAAGGCTCCAGGGCCCGGCGGTGCGCGGGTTGCAGGACGATCTGCGGGCGTGCGCGACGGATCTGCACGATGGCCGCATCGACGCTGGCGGCGCGGCCTGTGTACAACAGCCAGGCGGCCACGGCGGTGGCACTGCGCGAATAGCCCAGGGCGCAGCAGACCAGCAGCGGCGCGTGCTCGCGCAGGCTTTCGATGGCTTGCGCGGCCTCGCGGCATTGCAAGGGGGTGGGCGCGGTCAGGTCGAGCACCGGCACGCAGCGATAGGCCAGGTGACGGCCGTCCATGGACAGCTCGGCGCACAGGTCGACCACCGCGCTGAACGGGCTGTCCTGCAGCTCGCCCGGGGTCGGGATGCGCCCCAGCCAGACGTTATCCACAACCTCGTCGGGCTGTGGATGCTTGCGGGTCCACAGCCGGGAATTGGTCCAGGCCGCCGCCAGGTAAGGCGCCAGCAGCCAGCGCGTGGCGTTGCTAAGGCGGCCGTCCGCGCCTTTCTGGAAACCCTTGGCGTCGAACAATCCGTAGTTCAGCGCCACCAGCAGCAGGGCCACGGCGGGCCACAGCAGCCACAGCCAGGTTGCGGCGAAGGCCAGGGCCGGCACGGCAAACAGCAGTGCCCCCAGGGCATAACGCAACGCCAGGCGCCAGCGCTGGCGATCGCGAGCCAGGCGCAGGTTCTGCAGCATGCCGGGACGGTCCAGCGGCCACAGCCAGACGCACAGCCAACCGGCCAGGGCGCCTGTGGGCAGGTCGATAAAGTGGTGTTGATAAGTGGTCAGCACCGATACGCCGATCAGCGCGAACCAGCCGTGCACCAGCCAGCGCCAGATGCCCTGGACATGCCGCGCATAGCAGACCCACAGCACCACCAGCAGCGCGATGTGCAGCGACGGCGCCTGGTTGAACGGCTTGTCAAAGCCGGCCAGCACGTCGAACAGCCAGCCGAACAGGCCATCCAGCTCCGGGCGCTGGAAGGTGAAGCGCAACGGCCAGAGCAGGAAGCAACTGACCGCGATGACTTGCGCGGTCAACAGGCGCAAGGCGTGGCGCTTGAGTTCTTCGCGGCTGGTGGGCAGCAGCAGGGAAAAGCCGTACAGCAGGTCGATCGACCAGTAGGGCACGATGCTCCAGGCCCAGAACGGCATCTGCCGCTCCCAGTCGAACACCAGGCTGCCGACCTCGGCCCGTTGCGAGGTGACCCAGGTGGCGAAGCCGTAGGTGCCGAAAAACAGCGGCGCCAGCAGCAACAGCCAGAGCACCGCGGGTTTCAGCAGGCCGGGCTCACGGGTGTATGTCGCGGCGACCGTCATCATTGCACCCGCTGCGCCAGCGACACGCTGAAAATGCCCCACTGGTCGACGCGCAGGGTGATCCGGCGGAACCCCGCGGCTTCCACCAGTTGGTCCATCTCGGCCTGGGTCCGCCGGCGCATGACCCAGGCCTGCCCCGCGCGATGGCTGGTCAGGGCGCGGGCGATCAGCTCCAGCTGCGGGTGCCACGGCTGCCCGGTGTAGACCAGGTAACCGCCGGGCTCCACGGCGGCGGCCAGGCCCGCCAGGGAGTCGCTGACCATCTGGTTGTCGGCGAACAGCTCGTACAGGCCGGACACCACCGCCAGCGTCGGCTTGGGCTTCAGGGCTGCGAGGTCGTTGCGGTCGAAGGCGTCGGCCTTGACGAAGCGGGCAATCTGGCCCAGGCCTTTCTCGGCGATCAGCGCGCTGCCGTCGCGCACGTTGATGTCGCTGTAGTCGCGCAGCAGGATCGATTCCGGCAGCGGGCTGACGCCCTGCAAGGCTTCGAGAATGTAGCGCCCGTGGCCGGCGGCGATGTCGACGATGCGCACTTCGCGCTGCTGGGCGCGCAATTTCTCCATGGCCAGGCGCAGCAGTTCTTCCACATGCAGCTTGCGTTGGCGAATGCCGCGCCAGCCGATGGAGTCCAGGTAGTTGCGGTCGATCATCCGGCCCAGGGCCGAAGTGCCGGTCGCCTGGTTGCGGTACACGTAGTCCAGGGTGCTGCCGGAGTCGAAACCGGTGTCGAAGCCCAGCTTGACCCCGGCCGAGAGCTGGCTGCCCAGGCGCATGCTGGCGCGGGTCAGGCGCCAGTAGAGGTCGCGCAGGGAGTTATGCGGCAGCGGTGCCGCCAGTGCCTCGGACTCGGCGCAGGTCAGGCCCAGGCGGTCGGCGTCGAGCAGGGAAGGGCGGTTCAGCGGTCGTGCGAAGTTCTGCAGGATGAACCGCCGGGCGCTGGCGACGGCCGGGGCCCGGGCCTTCTCGCCGAGGGTGTCGTGGAAGAAGCCCGGCAGGATGTGTTTTTCCTTGTGCAGGCTGCCCAGGCGCTCGAAGAACTGCTCCTGGGGTCGGCGATGGACGACGAAGTCGGCGCCGGAGATCAGCAACTGGGTCGGCACCTGGATCGCCTGGGCGTCGGCCACCACCCGCTCGGCGGCTTCGTAGAGGCCGAGCAGCACGTTCACCGAGATCGCCTTGGTGATCAGCGGGTCGCTGTCATAGGAGGCCACCCGCGCCGGGTCGTGGCTGAGGAAGCGCGCCTTGACGTAGCTGTTGACGAAAAAGTTGCCGCGAAACCGCCGCATCAGCGCCAGGCCCGGGCGGGCGAAAGGCACGTAGAGCTTGACCTTGAACGCCGGCGACGCCAGCACCAGGGCGCGGATGCGCGGTGCGTAGTCATGGACCCAGGTGGATGCGATCACCGCGCCGACGCTCTGGGCCACCACGGCCATGTGTTCTTCGTCGATGCCGTGGCTGGCCCGCAGGTGATCGCAGAAGGTCTGCACGTCGCGCACGCTGGTGGCGAAGCTCGGGCTGTCGCCCCGGGCGCCGGGCGACTGGCCATGGCCGCGGGCGTCCCAGGCGAAGAAATCGAAGGCCGGCAGGTCCAGTTCGTCCACCAGATGGGCGATGCGCGCGGAGTGTTCGTGGCCGCGGTGGAACAGCAGCACGGCCTGGCGCGGGCCGTCCGCGGGGGCGGCAGTGGCCGGCCAGTGGCGGTAGAACAGCTCGACGCCGTCGTGAGTGGTGAAGGTCTGGTGGAGAGCTTCGCGCATGGCAACTTCCTTATTCTGAGGGGGCGTTTTGCTGCATTTCTTGTTGCGGCACGTCTTGCTGTCGTGCTTCGAGCAGGCCCTGGCGAACCCGGTTGATCAAGGTGTAGACCAACAACGCGGCGACCACCGCCAGCAGGCCATTGATCCAGGCGGCGCTGAGCCAGCCCAGGGCGATGCCGGTGGCCAGCACGCCGAGTACGAACGCCCGGTCGCTCTTGCCCATGGGGCCGTCGTAGCGACGCGAGGCGCCGATCATCGGCCCCAGCACGCCGGCGTATTCGCTGAACAGCGCCAGCAGCGTCACCAGCAGGACCAGCGGCAGGCTGACGCCGGCAATCAGCGCGAAAGGCAGGATCAGCGCGCTGTCGGCAATCACGTCGCACAATTCATTGAGATAGGCGCCCAGGCGCGATTGCTGGCCGAATTCCCGGGCCAGCATGCCGTCGATGGCGTTCAGCGCCATGCGCAGGATCATCCACAGCGGGATCAGGATGAACAGCCAGAGGTGGTTGGCGAAACTGCCGATCAGGGCCCCCACCAGCACCGAAATCACCCCCGCCAGCACGGTGATCTGGTTGGCCGTGGTGCCGTTGTCGTACAGGCGCTGGACCCAAGGCCGCAGCAGGTTCTGGAAGCGCGGTTTGAGCTGGTAGATGGAGAGCATGGCTGGACGTTTCCTTGTCACAAAGTGGGCCACGGATTATGGCCACAGATCTCGCGGGCTGGCATCAGCGCAGCAGCGGTTTTCCCCGGCTTTGTGACGCGCTCATGGCAAATAAAGGCATAGGTAAGCGACGAAAATTTCACTACTATCGTTATATCGTAACGATTTGTGACAAATACAGCGGCCTGCCGAAGAGTTATCCACAGGCCGGAACGGGTTAACGACCAGCGTTGGGGTGGTATGCAAGTCGATCTTGAGACTGAAGGGGCGGGGGTCGAAGCCTTGCCGAGGTTTCAGCGGGCGGCCTTTCACGAGCGCCGTCTGAAGCGTTGGGGCATCGGGCTGGCGGGGCTGGCCGGGGTGGGGTTGGTGCTGGCGTTTTTCGTCGACCTGTTTGCCCCGCAATCCTTGTGGCCGGCGTTGCTGGTCAATCTGGCGGCGGCTTTGCTGGTGCTGGTCGGCGGCCTGCAGGCGGCGGGCTGGGTCAGTGCCTGGCGCGCGGGTGTGTTACGCGCGCCAGATGTGGCGCCGAACCCGGAGCCGGTTGTGGACGAACCCTTGCCCGATGACGGCTGGTACGAACGCTTGCTGGACGGCATCAGCCAGCGTTGGTCCGGGCTGCTGGCGCAGATCGGCGCGCCGACCTTGTGGCTGGGCGGCTGGGCCTTGCTGGTGCTGTTGGTGATCGAGCAGGCGTGGAACCTGAGCTTGCCCGCCGCAGCCCTGGGCCTGGCGGGCAATGTCGGTGCGGTGCTGGCGCTGTTGCTGGCCTTCGGCTTGCTGGTGTTCGAGCGCCAGCTGAGCCAGGAACACCCCGGCGAATGGCCGGAAGCCGCGGCGCTGGCGCAGTTGGCGCGAGTGGCGATCATCAGCCTGGTGCTGGCCGCGCTGTGCCTGTTGTTCAGCAGCGATACGGCGCTCTGGCCGGTGCGCCTGGGCGTGTTGATCGGCGTATTGCCGGCGCTGGTGGCCCTGGAGTTCCTGCTGCGCGCGGTGCTGTCGTTGTTCAGCCCGCGGCGCGCGCAACTGGAGCCGCGCATGCTGGCCCACAGCGTGATTGCCGATTTGTTGCGCTGGCCGCCGCAGCCCTTGCTGGCCTTGCAGCACGAATTGCACAACCGCTTCGGCATCGATCTGCGGCAGATCTGGGCCTTCACTTATATGCGCCGGGCGTTCCTGCCGGTGCTGCTGGTGGTGCTCGGGGTGGGCTGGCTGCTCACCGGCCTGCATGAAGTGCCGTTGCAGGGGCGGGGCATCTACGAGCGTTTCGGCAAGCCGGTGGCGGTCTTTGGCCCGGGTTTGCACGCGGGTCTGCCCTGGCCGCTGGGGCGGGTGCTGAGTGTCGAGAACGGCGTGGTGCATGAACTGGCCACCAGCGTCGGCGAGGCGCCTACCGTAGTCGAACCGGCATCCGCCGAAGGGCCGCCGCCACAGGTGGCCAACCGTTTGTGGGACGCCAGCCATGTGAACGACAAGTCCCAGGTGATCGCCAGCGGCAGTGCCGACAAACAGAGCTTCCAGATCGTCAACATGGACGTGCGCTTCGTCTATCGCATCGGCTTGAGCGATCAGGCGGCGCTGGCCGCGACCTACAACAGCGCCGACATTCCGATGCTGATCCGCAGCACCGCCAGCCGCATCCTGGTCCACGACTTTGCCTCGCGCACCCTCGATGGCCTGTTGGGCGAAGACCGTACCAACCTGGCCGAGGATATCGGCCGCGCGGTGCAGGCCGACCTGGAGAAGCTCGACAGCGGGGTGGAGATTCTCGCCACCGTGGTCGAAGCCATTCACCCGCCGGCGGGCGCCGCCAATGCTTATCACGGTGTCCAGGCCGCGCAGATCGGCGCCCAGGCGCTGATTTCCCGCGAGCGCGGCGCGGCCAGCGAACAGACCAACCAGGCGCAGTTGCAGGCCAGCATTGCCCGCGACCAGGCCCAGGCCTCGGCCCATGAAGTGCAGGCCACGGCGCAAGCGGCCGACCTGCGTTTCTCCGCCGAGCAAAAGGCCTATGCCAGCGCCGGCCAGGCATTCGTTCTGGAGCAGTATTTGAGCCAGCTGAGCCAGGGCCTGCGCAACGCCAAGTTGCTGGTGCTCGATCATCGCCTGGGCGGCGCCAACGCACCGACCCTCGACCTGCGTACATTCACTTTGCCGACCGAGCCTTCGGTGCCGGGTAACACCGCTCAGCCAGGAGCCGTCCATTGAGCCAGTCCCATTCCCACGATCATCAGGATCACGCCGGCCACGATCACGACGGCCATGGCGGCCATCACCATCATGGGCACCATCATCACCACCACGGCGCGCCGGAAGAGGCGGGGCCCTTTCCCTGGCGGCGCATGGCCTGGGCGCTGTTGCTGGTGCTGTTCGCCGTCGCCGCGGCGAGCCTGGTGCAAGTGCGTTCCGGCGAAGCCACGGTGATCACCCGTTTCGGCAACCCGGCGCGGGTGCTGCTGGAGCCGGGCCTCGGCTGGCGCTGGCCGGCACCGTTCGAGGCGGCGATCCCGGTGGACCTGCGCCTGCGCACCACGTCCAGCGGTTTGCAGGATGTGGGTACCCGCGACGGTCTGCGCATCATCGTCCAGGCCTATGTGGCGTGGCAGGTGCAGGGCGACCCGGACAACGTGAAACGCTTTATGCGCGCGGTGCAGAACCAGCCGGACGAAGCGGCGCGGCAGATCCGTACCTTTGTCGGCTCGGCCCTGGAAACCACCGCCAGCAGTTTCGACCTGGCCAATCTGGTGAACACCGACGCGAGCAAAGTACGCATCGCCGACTTCGAAGCCCAGTTGCGCAAACAGATCGAACAGCAATTGCTGAGTACCTATGGCGTGCGCGTGCTGCAAGTCGGCGTGGAACGCCTGACCCTGCCCTCGGTGACCCTGACCGCCACCGTCGACCGTATGCGCGCCGAGCGTGAAACCATCGCCACCGAACGCACGGCCATCGGCAAGCGCGAAGCGGCGCAAATCCGTTCCGCCGCCGAGCGCGATGCGCGCATCGTCCAGGCCGACGCCACGGTGAAGGCCGCGGATATCGAAGCGCAATCCCGGGTGCAGGCGGCGGAGATTTATGGCCGCGCTTATGCTGGTTCGCCGCAGCTGTACAACCTGCTGCGTTCGCTGGACACCTTGGGCACGGTGGTGACCCCGGGCACCAAGCTGATTCTGCGCACCGATGCCGCACCGTTCCGGGTGCTGGTGGACGGGCCGCCGACCCTCGGCAATAAAGCCGCCGGGTCGCAACCATGAGTTTGGTTCCACGTGGAACACATGAACTTGGCAGCCCGTGGATTCAGGCCGGTCGCCTGGCGTTTCTCGCCCTGTATGCGGTGACCGTGCTGGCGGCACTGGCCTGGGCGTTTTCCAATGTGCGGCAGATCGATCCACAGAACCGTGCGGTGGTCCTGCATTTCGGCGCTCTGGATCGCATTCAGAACGCTGGATTGTTGCTGGCCTGGCCGCAACCGTTCGAACAGGTGGTGCTGTTGCCCGCCGCGGACCGGGTGATCGAGCGCCGGGTGGAAAGCCTGCTGCGTTCCGATGCGGCCCTAAAGGGTGACAAGGTGGCGAGTTTCGCCGTACCGCTGAGCGATGCCCTGGCCGGTTCCGGTTATCTGCTGACCGGCGACGCCGGGGTGGTGCAGCTGGATGTGCGGGTGTTCTACAAGGTCACCGAGCCCTATGCCTTCGTGTTGCAGGGCGAACATGTGTTGCCGGCGCTGGATCGGCTGGTGACCCGCAGTGCCCTGGCCCTGACCGCCGCCCGCGATCTCGACACGATATTGGTGGCGCGTCCGGAACTGATCGGGGCCGACAATCAGGCCGCCGAGCGTCGCGAACGGTTGCGTGGCGATCTGGTGCAAGGTATCAACCAACGGCTGGCGGATCTGGCGGCGACCGGGCAGGGGATCGGCATCGAGGTGACTCGGGTCGACGTCCAGTCCAGCCTGCCGGGACCGGCGGTCAGCGCCTTCAACGCGGTGCTGACTGCCAGCCAGCAGGCCGACAAGGCGGTGGCCAACGCCCGCACCGACGCCGAAAAGCTCACGCAAACCGCCAACGAACAGGCCGACCGCACCTTGCAGGTGGCGCACGCCCAGGCCGGTGAACGCCTGGCCAAGGCCCAGGCCGACACCGCGACCATCCAGAGCCTGGCCCAGGCACAACGCAATGGCACCGACCCGGAAATGCTCCTGCGCATCTACCGCGAACGCCTGCCGAAGATTCTCGGTCAGGCCGGCTCGGTGACCACGGTCAATCCCAAAGACGATTCCCGCCTGATCATTCAGGGAGCCCAACCATGACTGCTCACACCCATGCCGCCGCGCCGGCGAGCATGCTGACTTCCGCCGAACAACGCAGCGCCGCGCGCCAGCTGACCCTGGCCATGCTGGCCTTGGGGCTGCTCGGCCTGGGCCTGGTCTGGCGCTGGCTGGCCCCGGAACAGACCGGCGTCAGCCAGTTGCTGCTGGGTTTCGCCTCGTTGCTGGTGGCGCTGCCGGTGATGCGTTCGGCCTGGTACAGCCTGCGTTACCCGAGCCTGCACGGCATTACCGACCAGTTGATCGCCCTGGCCATGCTCGGCGCCTGGGCCACCGGCGACCTGCTGACCGCGGCGCTGTTGCCGATCATCATGATCTTCGGCCACGTGCTGGAAGAGCGCAGCGTCATCGGTTCCCAGGAAGCCATTCATGCCCTGGGCCGTTTGACCCGCAGCCATGCGCGGCTGGTGCAGGCCGACGGCAGCATTGGCGAGGTGGACAACGCCACGCTCAAGGCCGGCGATATCGTCGAGGTGCGCGCCGGCGACCGGGTGCCCGCCGACGGCCTGGTGCTGTCCGGGCAAGCCAGCCTTGACACTGCGCCGATCACCGGCGAGTCGGTGCCGTTGGAGGCCGATGTCGGTATGCAGGTGTTCGGCGGGGCGATCAATCTCGACGGCCTGTTGCGCCTGGAAGTGACCCGCACTGGCCACGAATCGACCCTGGGCAAGGTCATCGCGCTGATGCAAAGCGCCGAGCGCTCCAAGCCGCCGATCACCCGGTTGCTCGAACGTTACGCCGGCAGCTACATGGTGCTGGTGTTGCTGCTGGCAGCGGTGACCTGGTTCATCACCAACGATGCCCAGGCGATGCTCGCGGTGCTGGTGGCGGCCTGTCCCTGCGCCCTGGTGCTGTCCGCGCCGGCCACGGCGATTGCCGGGATCGCCGTGGCGGCGCGTCACGGCATCCTGATTCGCAGCTCGGCGTTCCTCGAAGAGCTGGCGGACCTGACCTCGTTGGTGGTGGACAAGACCGGCACCCTGACGTTCGGCACCTTGCGCCTGCAATCCATCGACAGCCCGCGGGAAGATCGCCAGGCCTTGTTGAACCTGGCGGCCAGCCTCGGTTCGGCCAGCAGCCACCCGGTCAGCCGCGCGCTGGCCGGGTTGGTGGCCCAGGAGCATTTCCTGGTGTTGTCGGATATTCGCGAGCGCCAGGGTCTCGGCGTGGTGGCGCAGACCGAACAGGGCGAAGCAGCCCTGGGGCGTCCCGAGTTGTTCAGTCAACTCGGCATCGCCACCACCGCGGTACCGGAACATGACGGACCGATTGCCGGGCTGGCGTTGAACGGCGAATTTCTTGCCTGGCTGTTGCTGGCCGACAGCGTCAAGCCGGAGGCGCGTTTTGCCCTCGACGAGTTGCGTGAACTGGGCCTGGGGCGCCAGCTGTTGCTGACCGGCGATCGCCAAAGCGTGGCCGACAGCCTGGCGCGGGATGTCGGCATCGGCGATGTCGAAGCCCAGGCGCTGCCGGAAGACAAACTCAAGCGTGTGCTGGGGGAAATCGACAGCGGTTTCCGGCCGATGGTGGTGGGCGACGGGATCAACGATTCCCTGGCGCTCAAGGCCGGCGTGGTCGGTGTGGCCATGGGCGCGGGTGGGGCGGACATTGCCCTGGCCTCGGCCGATATCGTGCTGATCGGCAGCGACCTGCGGCGTCTTGGCACCTGTGTGCGCCTGAGCCGCCAGTGCCGCCAGACCCTGCAGGTCAATGTGATCATCGGCCTGGGCTGGACCCTGGCCATCGTCGCCTTCGCCGCGTTCGGCTGGCTCGGCGCGGCGGGGGCGATGATCGCGGCGGTGTTGCATAACCTCAGCACCTTGCTGGTGCTGGGCAATGCCGGGCGGTTGCTGCGTTTCCAGGAGCCGTTGCTCAAGTTGTAGGAGCGGAAGACGGCGGCGCTGAGGGGAGCGCCGCTTGTGGCTGTTGCCCCTCGAGCCACGACCGGTTGCTTCTATATATAGAGAGGAGGGCCGGGGTGTGAAGCGCGGGCATGAGCGTCTGCAGCTAGACTTGAAACCAGGTCGAACTGTGGGCCCGCCTGGCGGTCATCTGTGAAGAGGGCCCAGCCCCGGGACGGTCGGCTGGCTGTTCACCAGGGATTGTTGCAATGCCGGCACTGATGAATTTCAGCTATCAGATCGATAGCCTGCTATTTTTTCAGTATGGTCTAACCTCACTCAGACGTCTGAAACAAGGGGGATAATCCATGCTCGCGCAACTTCCACCGGCCTTACAGAATCTGCAACTACCGCTACGCCTGCGGCTCTGGGACGGCCATGAATTCAACCTGGGGCCGGCGCCCAGCGTCACCATTGTGGTCAAGGACCCGCAACTGGTCACCCAGCTCACCCATCCCACTCTCGACGCGCTGGGGGCGGCGTTCGTCGAGGGCAAACTTGAACTGGAAGGCTCGATCAGCGAAGTCATCCGGGTTTGCGATGAGCTGACCCAGGCGCTGCTGGACGGCGATGAACAAGTGCTGCCGGTACGCTCCCTGCACGACAAGGCCACCGACGCGGCCGCCATCTCTTACCACTACGACCTTTCCAACGAGTTCTACCAGCTGTGGCTCGACAGCGACATGGCCTATTCCTGTGCCTATTTCGAGACCGGCAGTGAAAGCCTGGAACAGGCCCAGCAAGCCAAATTCCGCCACCTGTGCCGCAAGTTGCGCTTGCAGCCCGGCGAGTACCTGCTGGACGTCGGTTGTGGCTGGGGCGGGCTGGCGCGTTACGCGGCGCGGGAATTCGGGGCCAAGGTATTCGGTATCACCCTGAGCAAGGAACAACTGGCACTGGCCAGGGAGCGGGTGATCGCCGAAGGCTTGCAGGACCAGGTGGAACTGCAACTGCTGGACTATCGTGATCTGCCTCAGGACGGCCGCTTCGACAAGGTGGTGAGTGTCGGCATGTTCGAGCACGTGGGCCACGCCAACCTGGCGCAGTACTGCAAGACGCTGTTCGGCGCGGTGCGCGAAGGCGGGCTGGTGATGAACCACGGGATCACCGCCAAGCACACCGATGGACGTCCCGTGGGCCGTGGGGCCGGCGACTTCATCGAGAAGTACGTGTTCCCCAACGGCGAGCTGCCGCACCTGGCGATGATCTCGGCCGAGATCAGCGAAGCGGGGCTGGAGATCGTCGACGTGGAAAGCCTGCGCCTGCATTACGCCCGCACCCTGGACCACTGGAGCGAGCGCCTGGAAGACAACCTGGAAGCCGCCTCCCGGCTGGTGCCGGAACAGGTCCTGCGCATCTGGCGCCTGTACCTGGCCGGCTGCGCCTATGCCTTCGCCCGCGGCTGGATCAACCTGCACCAGATTCTCGCGGTCAAGGCTCACGCCGATGGCAGTCATGAACTGCCCTGGACTCGCGACGACTTGTATTACTCGTGAGTTAAAGAATCGGTGAAATAAGCCGGGCTACCCGCATGCCAAGCTGTTGCAGGCGGTGGGTTTCCCGGCTTTCTTCTTTGGCGATTTCGCGCGAGCGTTCGAAGTCGAGGTTGAGCATCTGTTCCACCTCCCTGGCGAAGGCTTCGTCCACGGTCAGCAACATCACCTCGAAATTCAGACGGAACGAGCGGTTGTCCAGGTTGGCGCTGCCGATCGCGCTGATTTCGCTGTCGATCAGCACCACTTTCTGGTGCAGGAAACCCGGCTGATAACGGAACACCCGCACCCCGGCGCGTACCGCTTCGAAGGCATACAGGCTGGAGGCCGCGAAGACGATCCGATGGTCCGCGCGCGACGGCAGCAGGATCCGCACGTCCACCCCGCGCAGGACGGCCAGGCGCAGGGCGGAAAACACTGCTTCGTCGGGGACGAAATAGGGGCTGGTGATCCAGATCCGTTCGGTCGCCGCGTGGATGGCTTCGACGAAGAACAGCGAGCAGGTTTCGTAAGGGTCCGCCGGGCCGCTGGCCAGCACCTGGCACAGCACGCCGTCGTCGGGGTAGGTGTCGGGCAGGATCAGCGGCGGCAGTTGCCGCGAGGCCCAGAACCAGTCTTCGGCGAAGGATTCCTGCAGGCAGGCCACCACCGGGCCGCTGACCGAAACATGAGTGTCGCGCCAGGGCGCCAATGGCGGTTTTTTCCCCAGGTATTCGTCGCCGACGTTATGCCCGCCGACAAACCCCAGCAGGCCATCCACCACCACAATCTTGCGGTGGTTGCGGAAGTTGATCTGGAAGCGATTGAGCCAGCCGCTGCGGGTGGCGAAGGCATGTACCTGGATGCCGGCATCGCGCAGTGGCTGCACATAGGAGTGGGGCAGGGAATGGCTGCCGATGCGGTCGTAGAGCAGGTGGATCGCCACGCCTTCGCTAGCCTTTTTCAGCAGCAGCTTTTGCAGGCGTCGGCCAAGGTCGTCGTCGTGGATGATGAAGAACTGGATCAGCACTGCCGTGCGGGCGCGCTCGATGGCCTGGAAAATCGCGGCGAAGGTGGCATCGCCGTTGACCAGCAGTTGTACATGGTTGCTGGCCAGGCAGGGCATGCGTCCCAGCTTGGGCATGGCCCGCAGCGAGGTGTAGGCGGCCGAGGCGCGGGCACTCAGGGCCTCCTCGACCCAGGGGCGCCAGTTCAGCTCGTTGATCGCCTTGCGCATCTCCAGGTTGGCCTGGCGCCGGGCCTTGATATAGGCATCGAAGGTGCTGCGGCCGAATACCAGATAGGGAATCAGGGTCAGGTACGGCATGAACAGCAGCGACAGGGCCCAGGCGATGGAGCCTTGGGCGGTCCTGACGGTCAACACGGCGTGGATGGCGGCGATCAGGCCGAGAATGTGCAGGGTGGCAATCAGATAGCCAAAGATGTGCGGGCCAAAATAATCCATGGGGCAGCCTTGCTCCTGAAGATTCAATGCCTAGGGGCTGTACGAAAAGTGGCTGCGCGCTGGGCGCTGTCGACGCTACGCAGGCCTGGTGCGAAAACAGGCTCGACCTTCGCTCGCCGACTTTTCATGCAGACCTTAACAGACCATGTTCCACAGCGATTGTCGCTAATTAATTCGCCATGCAACGCCGCTGCATTTTTGGCGTCTAACGGGCCACTACTGTCTAGGAGTCATTCGATGAAGCTTCGTCTACTGGGTTTGGCCATGGCTGCCGTTGTCTCGCTTCCGTTGGCCGCGCAGGCCCAGATGCTGCAACCGGGCCTGTGGGAACTGACCACCAGCAACATGAAAGTCGATGACCAGAGCCTGCCGGATCTGTCGTTGATTCTCGGCCAGTTACAACAACAGCTGACCCCCGAGCAACGGGCACAGCTGGAGAAGCAGGGCGTGACCATGGGCGGCAAGGGCATCCGCGTGTGCCTGACGCCGGAGCAGGTGAAGTCCGACACCATTCCGCTGCAAGACCCGCAATCTGGCTGCCGCCAGGAGGTCACCGACCGTACTTCCAACCAGTGGAAATTCCGCTTCAGCTGCCCGAAAGCCCAGGGCTCGGGCGTGGCGAAATTCCTCAGCGATCGCGAGTTCACCACCAACGTCAGCGGCACCTTCAATGCCACCGGCTTCCAGCAGAAGGGCAGCATGGACACCCGCGCGGTATGGCTGGGGCAGGATTGCGGGACTGTTAAACCAAGGGCTTAAAAGCATCGCGGGCAAGTCGAATCTGCGGGCGTTCATACCTTTCATGAACGCCCGCAGTTCTGTAGGAGCGGAGCTTGCCCGCGATAGCGTCCGCCCAGGCGCTGCCGCTACAACGCCGAGCGCATCCGCTCGGCTACCTCGCTCACTGGCCACCGCCCCAGATCCTCGCCATGGCGGCTGCGCAAACTGACAAATCCCCCATCCTTTTCCTTATCGCCCACCACCAGCAGGTACGGCACCTTTTGCAGGCTGTGCTCGCGGATCTTGTAGCTGATTTTCTCGTTGCGCAGGTCGGCGCCGATCCGCAGGCCCTGGCGCTGCAGGGTGTCGGCCACCGACCGGGCGTAGTCCGCCTGGCCTTCGCTGATGGTGATCACCACCGCTTGCCGCGGCGCGAGCCAGCACGGCAGGGCACCGCTGTAATGTTCGATGAGGATGCCGATAAAGCGCTCCAGGGAACCGAACAGCGCACGGTGCAGCATCACCGGGCGCTGGCGTTCGCCGTGCTCGTCGATGTAGCTGATATCGAAACGTTCCGGCAGGTTGAGGTCGACCTGCAGGGTGCCGCATTGCCAATCGCGGCCGATGGCATCGCGTAGCACGAACTCCAGTTTCGGGCCGTAGAACGCGCCTTCGCCGGGGTTGATCCGGTAGTCGATCGCCATGGTTTCCAGGGCGCCGGACAAGGCACCTTCCAGCTGGTCCCACAGCGTGTCGCTGCCGATGCGATGGGCCGGTCGGGTGGAGAGCTTGACCGTGACCTCGTGGAAGCCGAAGTCGCGATAGATGTCGAACACCAGGGCGATGGTGCTCTCGCATTCCGCCTGCATTTGCGCCGGGGTGCAGAAGATGTGCGCGTCGTCCTGGGTGAAGTGGCGCACCCGCAGCAACCCGTGCAACGCACCGGAGGGTTCGTAGCGATGCACCTTGCCGAACTCGGCGATGCGCAGCGGCAGGTCGCGGTAGCTTTTCAGGCCACGGCTGAAGATCGACACCGCGCCGGGGCAGTTCATCGGCTTGAGGGCGAACACCCGCTGGTCCTCGGTGGTGGTGCTGAACATGTGGTCGCGATAGTTCTGCCAGTGCCCGGAGGTTTCCCAGAGGCTGCGGTCCATCACGTCCGGGGTATTCACTTCCTGATAACCGGCCTGATCCTGGCGCTGGCGCATGTAGCCGATCAGTTGCTGGAACAGGGTCCAGCCCTTGGCGTGCCAGAACACCGAGCCCGGCGCGCAGTCGTCGAAATGGAACAGGTCCAGTTGCTGCCCAAGCTTGCGGTGGTCGCGCTTGCCGGCTTCTTCCAGGCGGGTCAGGTAATCCTTGAGGTCTTTCGGCGTGGCCCAGCAAGTGCCGTAGATCCGTTGCAGCGGCGCGTTCTTGGCATCGCCGCGCCAGTAGGCGCCGGCGACCTTGGTCAGCTTGAACGCCTGCAAGATTCCAGTGAACGGCACGTGTGGGCCCCGGCACAGGTCTTCGAAATCGCCCTGGCGGTACAGCGACAGGACCTGGTCTTGCGGGATGTCGCGGATCAGTTCGGCCTTGTAGTGCTCGCCGAGGTTGCCGAAGTATTCCAGGGCGTCGTCACGGGACAGCTCGCGTCGGCGCACCGCATGGTTGGTCGCGGCCAGCCGGGTCATGCGCGCTTCGATGCGCTCCAGGTCGTCGGGGGTGAAGGGCCGTTCGTAGGCAAAGTCGTAAAAGAAGCCGTCCTCGATCACCGGGCCGATGGTGACCTGGGCCGAGGGGTACAACTCCTTCACCGCCATGGCCAGCAGATGCGCGCAGGAGTGGCGCAGGATCTCCAGGCCTTCGGGCTCGCGGGCGGTGACGATGCTGACCCGGGCATCGCCCTCGAGCACAAAGGAACAATCCACCAGTTGATCGTTCACCCGGCCGGCGACGGCCGCCCTGGCCAGGCCGAGGCCGATGCTCGCGGCCACCTCGTACACGGAAAGCGGCTGGTCGTACTCGCGTTGCGAGCCGTCGGGCAGGGTGATGTGAATCATCGGGTGTTCCTTGGTGTTTCAGGGGGATTCGGGGAAAGGGCTCAGCGGGTAAAACGCAGCGGCAAACCCTGGCAGTTGTCGTACAGGCGCCCGGCGTGCCAGGCCAGTTGCCCCGACACCAGGGTGGTAGCAACGCTGTGCCGGAAATGCCGTTCGGCGAAGGGCGTCCAGCCGCATTGGGCGAGGATCGGCTGCTGGGCCACGGCGATGCCCTCGGGTTCGGGCCTGATCAGCACCAGGTCGGCCCAGTAACCCTCGCGCAGGTAGCCACGGTCGGGAATGGCGAACAGGTCGGCGACCCGGTGGCTGGTTTTCGCCACCAGGGTGGTGATGGGCAGCACGCCGTCGGCCACCAGTTCCAGCAGGGCGGGCAGGGCGTGTTGCACCAGCGGCAGCCCGGCAGGTGCCTGGCGGTAGGGCAGTTGTTTCTGCGCCCAGGTATGCGGCGCGTGATCGCTGCCGATCACATCCAGGCGGTTACCGAGCAGAGCCTGGCGCAGGGCGTCGCGATCGGCGCGGGTCTTGATCGCCGGGTTGCATTTGATCAGGTGCCCGAGGCGCGCGTAGTCACGGTCATCGAACAGCAGATGGTGCAGGCAGACTTCGGCGGTGATGCGCTTTTGCGCCAGCGGCTTGTCTTCGAACAGCGCAAGTTCGCGTGCGGTAGTCAGGTGCAAGACATGCAGGCGAGTGCCATGCCGCCCGGCCAGGTCCACGGCCAGCGACGAGGAGCGGTAGCAGGCTTCGGCATCGCGGATCAGGGAGTGGGCCACGGCGGGAATCGCTTCGCCGAAACGCTCCTGCATGCGCCGCTCGTTGGCCTGGATGCTGGGCGTGTGTTCGCAGTGCGCCAGGAGAAGGGTCGGCACCTCGGCGAACAAGCGCTCCAGGACCTGCGGATCGTCCACCAGCATGTTGCCGGTGGAGGCGCCCATGAACACTTTGACCCCGGCCACCAGGCACGGGTCGAGGGCTGCGACTGTGTCGAGGTTGTCGCGGCTGACGCCGAAGTGAAAGCCGTAGTTGGCCACCGAGTGGATGGCCGCGCGGCGTTTCTTGTCCTCCAGCGCGGCCAGGGTCAGGGTCGCGGGCTGGGTGTTGGGCATGTCCATGAAGCTGGTGATGCCACCCGCCACGGCCGCCCGCGACTCGCTGTAGAAGCTGCCTTTCTCCGGCGCGCCGGGATCGCGGAAATGCACCTGGTCGTCGATCATGCCCGGCACCAGCCACTGGCCCTGGGCATCGATCTCGGTGCGGGCATTCTCGCCTTCGATGCTGCTGGCGATCTTCACGATGCGCCCATGGTCCACCAGCAGGTCGGCGTCGAACTCGCGTCCTTCATTGACCAGCCGGGCATTGCGAATCAGCACGCTGCTCATGTTCAGAACTCGTTCTGCAGGGCTTTGTAACCGCGCACCAGATCGACATTGGTGCGCGCCACGTCTTCGGAAAACTCCGAGGCGCTGACGCTGACCGGCGGGAACTGCGAGAGGTCGGTATTGGGCCCGATGCGGGTGGTGGAGGGCACGTAGAAGCCTTGCGGCAGGTCGCGGCCATCGACCACCGAGTTGTGCCGCACCACGCTGCCGTTGCCGACCGCGCAGTTGAACAGCACGCTGTTGAAGCCGATGAATACCCGGTCGCCGACCGTGCACGGGCCATGGACGATCGAGCGGTGGGCGATGGAGGTGAATTCGCCGATGGTCACCGCCGCGCCGGATTTGGAGTGGATCACCACGCCGTCCTGGATGTTCGAATTGGCGCCGATGATGATCGGGTCCATGGCGCCATGTTCGTTGACTTCGTCGGCGCGGATCACTGCGTAGGGGCCGACGAAGACGTTCTCGCCGATCACCACCTTGCCGCAGATGATGGCGGTCTTGTCGACGTAGGCCGACTCGGCGATGACCGGCAGATCGCCGGAAGGGTTTTTGCGAATCATGCTGGGGTTTCCTGTAGCGGTGCGCTGATGACCTGCACCGCGCCGTCGCGAATGGCGTTGTAGAAACAGTTGGGGCGCCCGGTGTGGCAGGCCGGGCCTTGCTGATCCACCAGCAGCAGGACGGCGTCGCCGTCGCAGTCCAGGCGTGCTTCGAGCAAACGCTGGTGATGCCCCGAGCTTTCGCCCTTGCGCCACAGTTGCCGGCGCGAGCGCGACCAGTAGCAGACCTGCCCGCTGGCCAGGGTCTCGGCCAGCGCCCTGCGGTTCATCCAGGCCAGCATCAGCACCTCGCCGCTGTCGTACTGCTGGGCGATGGCGGCGATCAGGCCGTCGGCATTCCATGGCAGGGCATCGAGCACGCTGGTGAGCGGCCAACGGCTGCCCAGGGGCGCGCTTTCCAGGTCGAGCATCGACAGTGGAGGGCGCTTGTTCATGGCTGGCTCAGGGCGTCGTACAGGGTGTTCAGGTTGTATTCGAACAACCCGGTGAACGTGCTGGCCGGCCCCTTGGCGGCGAGGGCGTCGGAGTACAGGGTGCCGCCGATCTGGGCGCCGCTTTCGTCGGCGATCTGCTTGAGCAGGCGTGCGTCCTTGATGTTCTCCATGAACACCGCCTTGACCTTGGCGTTGCGGATCTGGGTGATCAGCGCGGCGACTTCGGCGGCCGAGGGTTCGCGCTCGGTGGACAGGCCTTGCGGGGCCATGAAGTCGATGCCGTAGGCCTGCCCCAGGTAACCGAAGGCGTCGTGGGAGGTGACGATCTTGCGGTTGCCCGGCGGCAGCGCGCCGAACTTGGCCTTGGCCTCGGCCAGCAGCGCGTAGATCCGTTTCAGGTAAGCCTGGCTGTTGCGTTGGTAGTCGGCCTTGTTCGCCGGGTCGGCGGCCACCAGCGCCTTGGTGATGTTGCTTACATAGAGTTCGGCGTTCGCCAGGTTGTGCCAGGCGTGAGGGTCGGGAATGGTCTCACCGTCCTCATCCAGCGAACGAGGGATCACCCCGCGACTGGCGGTGATCACCGGAGCCCGGGTGGCGGTACTGGCCACCAGGCGATCCAGCCAGGGCTCGAAACCCAGGCCGTTCTTGATGATCAGCCGGGCCTTGAGCAGGGCCTTGGCATCGTCCGGCGTCGGTTCGTAAGTGTGGGCGTCGGCGTCCGGACCGACCATGTCGGTGATCTGGATGTGCTCGCCGCCGACCTGTCGGGTGATGTCGGCGAGGATGCTGAAGCTGGTGACCACAGCGAGTTTGTCCGCGGCCTGGGCGGGTGACAGCGACAACGGCAGCAACAGACTGAAGAGCACGAGTAGAGCGCGCATCGGGGAACACCTCATGGGGATGTGAGCAAAGGCGGGCGGCGCAGCAGACCGTGCACCGGACCGAACACCACGGACAGCAGGTACAGGCCGCCAGCCACCAGGACGATGGCCGGGCCGCTGGGCAGCGAGTAGTGGAACGACAGCAACAGGCCGAGCCATACCGAGAGGCAGCCGAGCAGCGCGGCGATGCCGATCAGTACCGGCAGGCGACGACTCCAGAAGCGTGAGGCGGCGGCCGGCAGCATCATCAGGCCGACCACCATCAAGGCGCCGATGGCCTGGAATCCGATCACCAGGTTCAGCACCACCAGGGTCAGGAACAGGCCGTGGGCGAGGGGGCCGAGGCGGCTGACGCTGTTGAGGAACAGCGGGTCGAGGGTGTCCAGCAGCAACGCTTTGTAGATCAGCGCCATGGCCACCAGGCTGAACCCGGAGACCCAGAGCATGCCGTCGAGGGTCGGCCCATCCACCGCCAGGGCCGAGCCGAACAGCAGGTGCAGCAGGTCCAGGCGCTTGCCGGCGAGGCCGAGAATCAGCACGCCGCTGGCCAGGGAAATCGGGTAGATCGCGGCCAGGCTGGCGTCTTCGCGCAAACCGGTGCGCCGGGTAATCCAGGCGGCCAGCCCGGCCATGCCCAGGCCGGCACCGAGGCCGCCGAAGGTCAGCGCTGGCAGGCTCAACCCGGCGAACCAGAAGCCCAGCGCAGCGCCGGGGAGGATGCCATGGGCCACGGCGTCGCCGATCAGGCTCATGCGCCGCAGGATCAGAAACACCCCCAGCGGCGCGGTGCTGCACGCCAGCACCAGGCCGCCGAGCAACGCCCGGCGCATGAACACGAATTCGTGGAAGGGTTGCCAGAGCTGGGCAGCGGCGAGCATCAGGCCACCTGCATCCGCAGGGGCTGGACGATCAGTTCCTCGCTGCTGCCGAACAGGCAACCGCTGGCTTTGATCACCAGGGTCTGGGGGATGTGTTGGCGCACGGCGGCGAGGTCATGGCAGACCACGATTTGCGTGCGGCCTTGCTGCTGCCAGCTGTGGATGTGTTTCCACAACAGGGCCTGGCCCAGTTCGTCCAGGGCGGCATGGGGTTCGTCCAGCAGCAACAGCGGGGCATCGGCGAGGCTCAGGCGGGCGAGCAGGGCGCGTTGCAATTCGCCGCCGGACAGGGCCATCAGCGGGCGTTGTTCCAGGCCGCTCAGGCACCAGTCTTCGAGCACCCGCTGCAGGCGTTCGGCACGCTGTTGCGAGCTTTGCCGATCGCCCCAGAAGCCGGCGGCTACCAGCTCTTGCAGAGTGATGGGGAACTGCCGGTCGAGGTATTGCTGCTGCGGCAGAAAGGACAGGCCGCCACGGCGGGGAACCTGCAACCTGACTTTCCCGGCCAAGGGTTTTTGCAGGCCGGTGATGACCTTCAGCAGGCTGCTTTTGCCCGAGCCGTTGGCACCGATGATGGCGGTCAGGCTGCCGGGTTTCAGCTCGAGGTCGAGCGCTGGCGTCAGCGGTTGGCCGGGCGCGCCCCAACGCAGCGATTGCAGGTCGATCATGCGGCCTCCCAGTTCCAGCGGCTTTCCGCTACGGCGTCGTGGGCGTGCAGGCTTTCGGCGTGAACCACGCGCACCTGGAAGGCGCGGATGCCGGGCGAGCGTTGCAAGGCGAGGTTCAGGCGGCGCGCGGCGTCTTCGCAGAACATCAGGTTCTGCCCGTTGGCCAGGGCGAAGGCTTGTTCGTCGGCGCGTTTCACCGCGGTTTGCACGGCGGTACCGAGGGCGGCTTCGGCGTCGTTGATCGCTGCCATCAGCGGCAACTCATCGAGAAAGTCGTCCAGGCGCAGCTGCAATTGCGCACTGCTGCGCTGACTGTGGGGCGTGGCGACTATGCCTTTCGAAGAACCGAGCCAGGCCAGGATGTCTTCGTGTTGCAGCTGCCGGTTGGCGAAGTCATCGATGAATTGCTGTTGAATCAGCTGCCTGGAAAGCGCGGCGGAACAAGGGCAGGTGGAGGAATAAGGCACCTCGATTTTTAGTTCCACGTGGAACATTGCGTTTTTCAGATGCGCTTCGATGCTCACCGGATAGGTTTTCCAGCCGGTCAACGGGCTGATCAAGGCCGGGCGTTTCAGCAGCAGATCGGCATGAATTCGCAGGTAGGCGCTGCTGGACAGACCGTCGTGGCTGTCGAGAAAACGTTGCAGTACCTGGCGCATCAGGCCCGGGGTGAGGTTTTCCTGTTCGAGCATTTCCAGCGCCAGATACAGGCGCGACATATGAATACCGCGTGCTTCGCCATCGTCGAGGCTGACGCCGGCATCCGCTTTTGCGCCAATCCGCTGGCCATCAAACAACACAGGTAAGGCAATGCCACACATGCCCACCCACTCAAGGGGCAGGGCCTGGCGTGCGGCCTGCGCGGCGATATCCGGCAGAGTCAGCGCATTCATGAGCAGGTCCATCGTTGGAAACAATTCGCCATGTTATATTATAACAATGCGGTCGATGAAACCTTTTTCCTGAACGTTTTTTCACCAAGCCTTATCGAGCCTGGATGCTCCTCAATCTGCGGTGTAAGTCATGCACAGACGTCAGTTGCTCAACCTGCTGTTGGCCAGCGCGGCCTTGGTTCTGCCTTTGGGGGTGTCCGCCACCCAGATCCGCAACCTGCGGTTATGGAATTCGGCCGACAAGCTGCGCCTGGTGCTCGATCTGAGTGGGCCGGTGCAGTACAAGACCTTCACTCTCAGCGCGCCGGAACGGCTGATCATCGACCTCAGCGGCGCGCAGCTCAGCGGGGATTTCAGCCAGCTGGCCCTGGCCAACACGCCGATTCGCTCGATCCGTTCCGGGCACTTTGGCCAGGGCGATACGCGGATCGTTCTCGACCTGGCCGAACCGCAGCGGCTCGACAGCTTTTTGCTGCCGCCCCAGGACGGCCAGGGTCACCGCCTGGTGCTCGACCTGAGCAACGCCAGCCGTGTTCCACAGCAGATCGCAGCGGTCGCCGCCCCGGCTTTGTCGCGTGAAACACCGACGGACCGGGCGCATCCCAAGCGCGACATCATCGTCGTGGTCGACCCGGGCCATGGCGGCAAGGACCCGGGGGCGGTCGGCGCCCGGGGCGAACGGGAGAAGGATGTGGTGCTGGCGATCGCCCAGCTGCTGGCCAAGCGGCTGAAGCGGGAGAAGGGCTTCGATGTGAAGCTGGTGCGCAACGACGATTTCTTCGTGCCGCTGCGCAAGCGGGTGGAGATCGCCCGCAAGCACAAGGCCGACATGTTTATCTCGGTGCACGCCGATGCGGCGCCGCGCCTGACGGCGTCCGGGGCTTCGGTGTATGCATTGTCTGAAGGTGGCGCGACCTCGGCCACCGCGCGTTTCATGGCGCAGCGGGAGAACGGCGCCGACCTGCTGGGCGCCACCAGCCTGCTCAATCTGAAAGACAAGGATCCGATGCTCGCCGGGGTGATTCTCGACATGTCGATGAACGCGACCATCGCCGCCAGCCTGCAGTTGGGCAGCACCGTGCTGGGCAGCCTGGCGGGCATCACCACCCTGCATCAGAAGCGCGTGGAACAGGCCGGTTTCGCGGTGCTCAAGTCCCCCGACGTGCCTTCGATCCTGGTGGAGACCGGCTTCATCTCCAACAGCCGCGACAGCCAGCGCCTGGTGACCGCGCGGCACCAGCAGGCGATTGCCGACGGGTTGTTCGCGGGCTTGCAGAGCTACTTCCAGAAGAACCCGCCGGTGAACAGCTACATGGCCTGGTTGCAGGAGCAGAAAAAAGCCCAGGTCTGACGCCGCCCAGGCTTCTGTAGGAGCACAGCTTGCGTGCGATGAAGACGCTGCGGTGTATCCGCTATACCGCGTAAGCGTTCATGGCGGGCAAGTCGGATCGCCGCCCGCTCGCTCCTACAAAATACTCTGCTTAGCAGCCAGTGATCCGGCTGCAAGTGAACTTGCCGCTGCTACCGCCGGAGCTGGAAAAACGGTTGCGGGTGGTCCAGCCGACGCGCTGGCTGTAGCCGACCCAGGCTTCGCCATCGGAGGCCAGGCCGGTAAAGAAAGTCAGTTGACCGTAGCGGCTGTTGGTCTGCGCCCAATAACGTTTGCCGGCCACTTCGAAGCCTCGCAGATAGGTAGTGCTGCCCGCGGCCGCGACGCTGTAGGCATTGCCTTCGGCATCCACGCAGGCCAGCAGATTGGCGCTGCGGGTGCAGGTGGCCAGGGCGCTGGGTACTTGCGCGTTGGCGGCGTTCGCGACCAGCAGGGACAGGCTCAGCAGCGTGTATTTCAGGGCATTGCGCATCGGCGTTCTCGGCAAGGGACGCTCAAGCATCCCGCCCTTCGTCGTGGGCGGCAAGAGAGGGTTGGTTTATTTGTATTGTTATACTATAACATTAAATAAAGCCTGATCCGTGACCCGCCATGACTGAACGCCCGATGACCGAAGCGCAACTTCTCGCCCAACCCGAGGCGGACTACATGAACGACGTCCAGCAGGCCTATTTCCGTGAGCTGCTGCTGGCGCAGCGCGTCGAGCTGCAAGAGCGCATCGACGGTGAGTTCGAGGTGCTGCGCGAGCAGGAGCCCCACAGCGATCCCGCCGATATCGGCAGCGCCGAAGAACAGCGTCAGTGGCAACTGCGCCTGCTGGAGCGGGAAAAGAAGCTGCTGGACAAGATCGACGAAGCCCTCGAACGCCTGGCCCGCGGCGAGTACGGCTGGTGCCGCGAAACCGGCGAGGCCATTGGCCTCAGGCGCCTGCTGCTGCGGCCCACCGCCACTCTGTGTATCGAAGCCAAAGAACGCCAAGAGCTGCGCGAACGCCATCAACGGGCGATCTGACCCAGCCACCCAGCCACCCAGCCCCTGATGAGGACCCCCTGATGACCGACCGTCTCCCCGTTACCGTGCTGTCCGGCTTTCTCGGCGCCGGCAAAAGCACGCTGCTCAACTACGTCCTGCGCAACCGCGACCACCTGCGGGTGGCGGTGATCGTCAACGACATGAGCGAAATCAACATCGACGGCAGCGAAGTGCAGCGCGATGTCAGCCTCAACCGCGCCGAAGAAAAACTGGTCGAAATGAGCAACGGCTGCATCTGCTGCACCCTGCGCGAAGACCTGCTGGAAGAGGTCGGCAAGCTGGCCAGGGACGGGCGTTTCGACTACCTGCTGATCGAATCCACCGGCATCTCCGAGCCGCTGCCGGTGGCCGAGACCTTCACCTTTCGCGACGAGGCAGGGCAGAGCCTGGCCGACATCGCGCGGTTGGACACCATGGTCACCGTGGTCGACGGTATGAACTTCCTGCTCGATTACCAGGCCGCGGAAAGCCTGGCGTCCCGTGGCGAAACCCTGGGTGAGGAGGACGAGCGCTCGATCACCGACCTTTTGATCGAGCAGATCGAGTTCGCCGACGTGATCTTGATCAGCAAGATCGACCTGATCGGCAGCGACGAGCGCCAGGAGCTGATCGCCATCCTTGAGCGCCTCAATTCCCAGGCGGAAATCATCCCCATGGTGATGGGCGAAGTACCGTTGGCGAAGATCCTCAACACCGGCCGTTTCGACTTCGAGCGGGCCGCCCAGGCGCCGGGCTGGTTGCAGGAACTGCGCGGCGAGCACGTGCCGGAAACCGAGGAGTACGGCATCGCCTCCAGCGCCTATCGGGCGCGGCGGCCGTTCCATCCGCAGCGCTTTTTCGACTTCATCAACCGCCCCTGGATCAACGGCAAGCTGTTGCGTTCCAAGGGCTTTTTCTGGCTCGCCAGCAAGCATCAGGAGGCGGGCAGTTGGTCCCAGGCTGGCGGTCTGATGCGTCATGGTTTCGCCGGACGCTGGTGGCGTTTCGTGCCCAAGCAACACTGGCCGCAGGACGCGGAAAGCACCGCGGCGATCATGCAGAACTGGACCGCCGCCACCGGCGACTGCCGCCAGGAACTGGTGTTCATCGGCCAGAACATCGACTTCGCCCGGCTCACCGCCGAACTCGACGACTGCCTGCTGACTGACGACGAAATGGCCCTGGGCGTGGAGGGCTGGGGCCTGATGCGCGACCCGTTCGGCCCCTGGAATGAAGAGGCTGCTGCTTGATGCCTTACCTGTCCCTGAGCCCTGTGAGAGCCGCCGGTCGACGCTCGATTGCGGGGGCGGGAGTCCTGCGGCCAATCCTGCAAAAGCCGACACGTCGCCAGTCTTCTGGTTCGGCCCCCATCGTCCTCGCCGAGGTGCTGGACGATGAGGTCAACCTGGCCCTGTGGCAGCGCCGGTTGCCGACGCATATCGCCGATTTCGGTGCCTTGCTGCTGTCGCTGAACGAACCGTTGGCCGAGTCGCTGTCGCTGGAACTCGATACTGAGGACGCCGAGCCGAACCTGCGCGGCCTGGCCTCCGGCTTCAGCGATCTGCAGGGATACGACGGCTTTATCGCCGATGTCGCCTGGCTGGTCAGCGCCTTTGCCTGCTTGCTGGGCGCCAAGCGCGTCGGCCTGCGCCTGCGGGTGCTGGATAAGGCCATGTGCCCGCGTTTTCATGTCGACCATGTGCCGGTACGGCTGATCACCACCTATGCCGGTGTCGGCAGCCAGTGGCTGCGCGAGGGCGCGATGGATCGTCGGCAACTGGGCCAGGCCGAGGCCGAACCCACGGATGCCGCGCTGATCCAGCAGATCGCCAGCGGCGAGGTGGCCCTGTTCAAGGGCGAGAAGTGGCTGGGCAACGAGGGCTTCGGCCTGATCCACCGCTCGCCGCAACCGGCCCCCGGCGAACGCCGGCTGATCCTCACCCTGGACTGGCTCGGCTGATCCTGTAGCCGCTGCCGCAGGCGGCGATCGGCAGCGCAGCCGACGTGCGCTTGAGGACGTCAAAAGGCGCTGCGCGCCTTATCGCAGCCTGCGGCAGCGGCTACGTTTCGCTGTCGCGGGTTAGCGCGTAGGATCAATCACCTTCTTTCCGAGCGCTCCACCCATGCTGCACAACATCCCCACCCACGTCATCGCCGGCCCCCTCGGCGCGGGCAAGACCAGCCTGATCCAGCACCTGTTGGCGCAGCGTCCGACCCATGAGCGCTGGGCGGTGCTGATCAACGAGTTCGGCCAGATCGGCCTGGACGCGGCGCTGCTGACCCGGGACGAGGACGGTATCGCCCTGGGCGAGGTGGCCGGTGGCTGCCTGTGCTGTGTCAACGGCGCGCCGTTCCAGGTAGGCCTGGGGCGCCTGTTGCGCAAGGCCCGGCCCGATCGCCTGTTTATCGAACCTTCCGGCCTGGGGCACCCGGCGCAACTGCTCCAGCAATTGCGCGAGGCGCCCTGGCAAACGGTCCTGGCCGTGCAGCCTTGCGTGTTGGTACTCGATGCCCAGGCATTGGCGGCCGGCAAGCCGCTGCCGCAGGCCCAACAGGAGGCGCTGCCCAGCGCTGGCCTGTTGCTGCTGAACAAGGAGGAGGGGCTCGACGCGGTGCAGCGTCAGGGCATTCTCGAGCAGTTGCCGGCCTGTCCGGTGCTCTGGACCACCCGCGGGACCTTGCCACTGGACCGTTTGCCTGGCGCGGATGTTCAGGCGGGGGCGGCTGTAGAGGCCTTCGAAGTACCCAAGGGATTGGCGCAGTTGCCGGCGATCTGGACCGATCCGGCCCAGCCGATCTGCCTGAGCCAGGCCCAGGAGGGCGGCTGGAGCATTGGTTGGCGCTGGCACCCGAGCCGGGTGTTCGAGGTCGGGCTCGTCGAGCAATGGCTGGCGAGCCTCGACTGGCGTCGGGCCAAGCTGGTGGTCCACGGTGCCGATGGCTGGGTCTCGGGCAACGCCCTGGATAACGCCGCGTTGCACTGGCAAGCCAGCGAATGGCGCCGCGATTCACGGATCGAGCTGATCTTCAGCGAGCCGCAAGACGTGGCTGCCCTACAACAATCCCTGGCCGAATGCTGCCAATAATCCAATCTGATGCTTCTGTAGGAGCGAAGCTTGCTCGCGATAGCCGCGAAGCGGCAATTTATCCTGGTAAACCGCGTCATCGTTGACGTCTTTTTCGCGGGCAAGCCTCGCTCCTACAGGATTGCATAGGCGGTTGGCGCTACTTGCTGCGCTCTTCACGCCACTGGCTCAGCTCGATCACCTCGGCGCTGCGGGTCGGCACGGGTGGGGGCGCCGGCGTTGCAATCGGGTAGGGCGCCAGCTCGATCTGCGCGCTGTGGGCGCCGAACTGGGTGATGGTCCCCGCATGGCGGGTTTCGCCGGTGACGGTGAATTCGAAGTTGTAGATCCGGGCCAGGCGCCGGCGACCACTGGCGTCCCTGACGAAACCGATGCGCTTCAGCGCCACATTGCCGTCCAGCAGCTCGATATCGAGCCGCGCGCAATGCTGCTTGACCCTCTCCAGCGCCCGCTCGCGCAGGCCGTGGTTGTGCCATAGCCAGGCGGCGCCGGTCGCCAGCAGCATCAGCACGAAAATGTTTCCAAGGGTCAGCATGAGGTGCGCTCCAACGAAGTCGCACCAGCTTAACTGCGTCTTCGGTCTGTCGTACAGGTTGCGTTTAGTCGCATACTGCGCGGCTCGAATTTCAATCGTTTTACGGAATGACCCGAATGAAACGTACGCCTCATCTGCTCGCGATCCAGTCCCATGTGGTCTTCGGCCATGCCGGTAACAGCGCCGCGGTGTTTCCCATGCAGCGGGTCGGGGTGAATGTCTGGCCGCTCAATACCGTGCAGTTCTCCAACCACACGCAATACGGCCAGTGGGCCGGCGAAGTGCTGTCGCCGCATCAGATTCCGGAGCTGGTGGAAGGTATTGCCGCCATCGGCGAGCTGGGCAATTGCGATGCGGTGCTGTCCGGCTACCTGGGCAGCGCGGCGCAGGGGCGGGCGATCCTCGGTGGCGTGGCGCGGATCAAGGCGACCAACCCCAAGGCCCTGTACCTGTGCGACCCGGTGATGGGCCACCCGGAAAAGGGCTGCAGCGTGCCGCAGGAGGTCAGCGACTTCCTCTTGGAAGAAGCGGCGGCCGTAGCGGACTTCCTCTGCCCCAACCAGCTGGAGCTGGACAGCTTCGCCGGGCGCAAGCCGCAGTCGCTGTTCGACTGCCTGGCCATGGCCCGGGCGCTGCTGGCCCGTGGGCCGAAAGCGGTGCTGGTCAAGCATCTGGATTACCCGGGCAAGCTGCCGGACGGCTTCGAGATGCTGCTGGTGACCGCCGAAGGCAGTTGGCACCTGCGTCGTCCGCTGCTGGCATTCCCGCGTCAGCCGGTGGGCGTGGGCGACCTGACTTCGGGCCTGTTCCTGGCCCGGGTGCTGCTGGGCGACAGCCTGGTGGCGGCGTTCGAGTTCACCGCCGCGGCGGTGCATGAAGTGCTGCTGGAAACCCAGGCTTGCGCCAGTTACGAACTGCAGCTGATACGGGCCCAGGACCGGATCACCCATCCACGGGTGCGGTTCGAGGCGGTGCCGATCGAGCTGTAACGGGTTGCGCGGGGTTTATTGCGAACAGGCTCGCGCGCTAGGCGCGAGCCGGTCTCGGAGCATCAGGCGTCGGCCTTGATTTCCTGATAGCGCTTTTCCAGCTCCTGGCGGATCTGCCGGCGTTGCTGGGCCTGCATGAAGCGGCGCTTGTCTTCGCTGGTTTGTGGCTGCAGGGGCGGCACGGCGGCGGGTTTGCGCTGGTCGTCCACGGCCACCATGGTGAAGAAGCAGCTGTTGGTGTGGCGCACCGAGCGCTCGCGGATGTTCTCGGTGACCACCTTGATACCGACCTCCATCGAGGTGTTGCCGGTGTAGTTGACCGAGGCCAGGAAGGTCACCAGTTCGCCGACATGGATCGGCTCGCGGAAGATCACCTGGTCCACCGACAGGGTCACCACATAGCGGCCGGCATAACGGCTGGCGCAGGCGTAGGCGACTTCATCGAGGTACTTGAGCAGGGTGCCGCCGTGGACATTGCCTGAGAAGTTGGCCATGTCAGGGGTCATCAATACCGTCATCGACAGCTGGGCGTTTCCGGGTTCCATAGCACACTCACGGGTTAAGGCAGGGGTTGCGGGGCGCACCTCTGCGGGTGCTTAGGTCAGCGTTTCAAACCATCGATAACGGGACGCTGCGCTCGCGGTCGCCGTCACGCGGCGATCTATCTGTTTCCATATATTGCACCGCCTTTCTGGCACAAGTCGCGATGTTAACCTTCAAAAGCCCGTCCCAAGGGCTTTTCCCGCTGGCCGGCAGGTCGCACGACGACCCGCGCCGTCCGCAAGAACACGACCCCAAGGAGCCCCACGCCATGCATGCCATCAGCTTTATTCAGGACCTGGCAGTGATCATGCTGGTCGCAGGCGTGGTGACCATTCTTTTCCACCGGCTCAAGCAGCCAGTGGTCCTCGGCTATATCGTCGCCGGCTTCATTATCGGCCCGCACACTCCGCCATTCGGCCTGATCCACGACGAAGACACGATCAAGACCCTGGCCGAGCTGGGGGTGATTTTCCTGATGTTCTGCCTGGGCCTGGAGTTCAGCCTGCGCAAGCTGTTCAAGGTCGGCGCCACGGCCTTTATCGCCGCGTTCATGGAAATCGTGCTGATGATCTGGATCGGCTACGAAATCGGCCGCTGGTTCGACTGGAACACCATGGACTCGCTGTTCCTCGGTGCGATCCTGGCGATTTCCTCGACCACCATCATCGTCAAGGCGCTCAACGACCTGAAGATGAAGAACCAGCGCTTCGCCCAGCTGATCTTCGGTGTGCTGATCGTCGAGGACATCCTCGGCATCGGCATCATCGCCTTGCTCTCGAGCATCGCGGTCAGCGGCACCGTCAGCTCCGGAGAAGTGTTCTCCACCGTCGGCAAGCTCTCGCTGTTCATGATCGTCGCCCTGGTGATCGGCATCCTGCTGGTGCCACGGTTGCTGGCCTACGTCGCCAAGTTCGAAAGCAACGAGATGCTGCTGATCACCGTGCTGGGGCTGTGTTTCGGCTTCTGCCTGCTGGTGGTCAAGCTGGAGTACAGCATGGTGCTCGGTGCCTTCCTGATCGGCGCGATCATGGCCGAGTCGCGGCAATTGCTGAAGATCGAGCGCCTGATCGAACCGGTTCGCGACATGTTCAGCGCCATTTTCTTCGTCGCCATCGGCCTGATGATCGACCCGCAGATCCTCCTGCAATACGCCTGGCCGATCGCGGTGATCACCGTCGCGGTGGTGCTGGGCAAGATGTTGTCCTGCGGCCTGGGCGCCTTTATCGCCGGCAACGATGGCCGCACCTCGCTGCGGGTTGGCATGGGCCTGTCGCAGATCGGCGAGTTCTCCTTCATCATCGCGGCGCTGGGCATGACCCTGCAGGTCACCAGTGACTTTCTCTACCCGGTGGCGGTCGCCGTGTCGGCCATTACCACCTTGCTCACGCCTTACCTGATCCGCGCCGCCGACCCGCTGTCGCTGAAGCTCGCCGCCGTGATGCCGACCCGCCTGAGCCGGGTGCTGGGCATGTACGGCGAATGGTTGCGCAGCATCCAGCCGCACGGCGAGGGTGCGCTGCTGGCGTCGATGATCCGGCGGATCCTGTTGCAGGTCGGGGTCAACCTGGCGCTGGTGGTGGCGATCTTCTTCTCCGGCGGTTATTTCGCCGCGCGCATCGGCGAATACCTGCAGGACTGGATCGGCGATCCGAGCTGGCAGAAGGCGCTGATCTGGGGTGGGGCGCTGCTGCTGTCGCTGCCGTTCCTGATCGCTGCCTATCGCAAGCTCAAGGCCCTGTCGATGCTGCTGGCGGAGATGGGCGTGAAGCCGGAAATGGCCGGGCGCCACACCCAGCGCGTGCGCCGGGTGATCGCCGAGGTGATTCCGGTGCTGTCGTTGCTGGTGATCTTCCTGCTATTGGCGGCGCTGTCTTCGAGCATCCTGCCGACCACCGAGCTGCTGGTGCTGATCGCGGTGGTGACGGCGGCGGTGGCCGCGCTGCTGTGGCGTTGGTTCATCCGTGTGCACACCCGGATGCAGGTGGCGCTGCTGGATACCCTGGATAACCACAAGGAAGACAACGGGCACTAATTGCCGGGTGATGCACAACTCAAGGGCTGGTCGCGCCAGTATTGCCAGGCTTCGAGCCAGCCCTGGTCGTGGGTGACCCCGGGCAGGCTGACGGACTGCACACACACGGCTTTCGTCCCCAGCGCCTGCCGATAGGTGGGGTAGAGGCTGGCAGGCACGCTGCGGTCGGCCTGGCCGAGCAAATGCCGTTGCGCTACCCGTGCCAGCTTGGGTGCCTGGTCCAGCGGCTCGAGGGAGCCGTGCAACGGGCTCAGCCCCAGCGCATTGGCCCATAGCCGAGGGCTCAGGTTGCCGGCCAGGGTTTGCACCTGGGTAGTGTCGTCTCGCCGCGCGGCCAGCAACAGGGCCAGTGCCGCGCCACCGGAATGGCCGATCAACTCGAAATCCTGATTGCCGTAACACTGCTTGAGGCGGTCGAGGGCCTGGTCGAGGCTAATGCGGCGATCGACCCGCTGGGGCGACCGCTTGTGAACGTCACGCAACGGGCGGCAGTCGATCCATGCACCTGCGCCCGCGGGGCGAAACCGCGCAAGGCCGATCAGCTTTCCAGCCAGACGTCCCGCGCCCAGTGCCATACCGACTCCCAGGACTCTTCGGTGATCAGCTCTTCTTCGCCGGACCAGAGCACCACGGTGCCGTCTTCCTCGACGCAGTAGTAGTCGTCACCGTCCTGGCAGATTGGGATCAGCTCGCGCGGCACGCCCATGTCCCAGGCGGTGGCGGCCACTTCCGGCAGGTAGGTGTGGGATTGCGGGTCGGTCACGGTGACCGGCTCCAGGCTGCCGTAGACGACATCGCTCACGGTCAACAGGAACTCTTTGAAGACGAAGGGGATATTGATGAACAGCTGTTCTTCGATTTCCACCAGCAGGTCTTCATCCGGCAGTTCCAGGGGAACGGGTACCGGTTCGTTTGCTTCACGGAGTTGCTCGATGACTTCTTCCACGGCCTGGGTCCTCTTAGCTCTATGGCGCGGTTTAATAGACGGCGGTTTATACAGTAGCTCGCTATAAGTGCAATCGTGAAATGCAAAACCCCGACCTGGGCCGGGGTTTTGCGATTAGCGATGTGACACTGGAGAGGATCAGCCGTTCTGGCGGATACCTGCAACCAGCCAAGGCTGGTTTTCGCCCTGGGCGCGCTCCATGTTCCAGCTTTCGCTGAACACTTCGCCCTGGTCGAAACGCGAGCTCTTCGACACGCCGGTGAAGGTCAGGGTCGCGATGGTCTTGTCGGCGCGGTCGTCGACGCCTTCAAGCTGCACATTGAGGTTGTCGATGTAGGTCGACTGGAAGCCGTCGCCCAGATCGGCACGTTCCTGCTTCAGGAACTGCAGCATCTGCGGGGTCACGAACTCGGCGATCTTGTCCATTTCGTTGGCGTCCCAGTGTTGCTGCAGGGACTGGAAGTGGTTGCGCGCGGCTTCGACGAAACGCTCTTCGTTGAACCAGGCCGGGGCGTTGATCACCGGACGGGCCGCGGCGGCAGGTGCAGCCGAACCGCCGAAGATCGAACCGGAGGCCGGTTTTGGCTCGAAGGCTTCACGCTGCATCGGCGCGTGGCCGGCTGGAGCGTACTGCTCCTGCTGCTTGCGACGACGGGCGGCGATGAAGCGGAAGACCAGGAAGGCGATGACCGCCATGATCAGGATGTCGAAGATCTGCATGCCCTGGAAGCCGTCGCCCATGAACATGGAGGCCAGCAGGCCGCCTGCGGCGATACCGGCCAATGGGCCGAGCCAGCGCGAAGCACCGCCGGCTTTGGCGGCAGCACCCGCGGCACCGGCAGCCCCTGCGGTCGCGGCGGCAGGACCCATACCGGAAGAGGACGGAGCCATTTGGCTGGTCTGGTGGGTCGGCGCAGCGCCGGCGCTTTTGCCGCCACCAAAGCGCTTGGCGTTGGCGTCGAGGCTCATCGTCAGGCCGATGCACAACGCCATGGCGATGCTAAGAAAACGTTTCATAAAGGGAATTCCCATTTGTGGATGGCACGCGCGCCATGTTGCACAGGTGAAGTGTCACTGGCTAGCGGCAGAGTGTTTCGGGCTTTTGCCTGACAGCCGCGGTTCAGCTTCGGTCGAGGCAAGTGGGCCCTGTACAGGTTTGTCCGTTGGGCGGATGCGATGGTTCAGTGGCAAAACATCCCGGCGCCAGCAGTCTCACTGCCGGCGCCGGTCGGGCCGATTGCGCCCCATGTCGCGGGTCGCTTCTCGTTCAGAAACATCGCCCTTGCATGGCGAAGTCGGAGTCGAGGCTTCAGATGGCTTCGAGCTTGGCGTAGCCGAGCATCAGCCACTTGCTGCCTTCGCTGAAGTTCACCTGGACCCGGGCCTGGGCGCCGGCGCCTTCGAAGTTGAGGATCACGCCGTCGCCGAATACCGAGTGGCGTACCGCCTGGCCGAGGCTGAGGCCGGTGTCCGGGATCTCGCTGCCACCGAACAGGCTGCTGGTGCTCTGCGACTGGCCACCGCCGAACGGACGGCTGACGCTGTTGGACAGGCGCACTTCCTGGATCAGCCCCTTCGGAACTTCCCGTACGAAACGCGACACCTTGTTGTAGGTCTCGCTGCCGTACAGGCGACGGGTCTCGGCGTAGGTCATCACCAGGTTCTGCATCGCCCGGGTGATACCGACGTAGGCCAGGCGCCGTTCTTCTTCAAGGCGGCCGGGTTCTTCCAGGCTCATCTTGTGCGGGAACAGGCCTTCTTCCATGCCCACCAGGAACACGTAAGGGAATTCCAGGCCTTTGGCGCTGTGCAGGGTCATCAGCTGGATGCTGTCTTCGTGCTCGTCGGCCTGGGTGTCGCCGGCTTCCAGCGAAGCGTGGCCGAGGAAGGCCGCCAGCGGCGTCAGTTCCTGGTCTTCTTCGGTGTGCTCGAAGTTGCGCGCGGCGCTGACCAGTTCTTCAAGGTTTTCTACCCGGGCCTGGCCTTTCTCGCCTTTTTCCGCTTCGTGGTAGGCGATCAAACCGGACTGCTCGATAACGGTCTGGGTCATCAGGTGCAACGGCATCTCGGCGGTCACGGTCGCCAGGTGTTCGATCAGTTCCATGAAGGCGCCCAGGGCGCCGGCGGCGCGTCCGGTCACACCTTTATTGGTCACCAGCTGGCGCATCGCTTCCCACATCGACACATGGCTGTGGCGCGCATGTTCGCGAATCGCTTCGACGGTCTTTTCGCCAATGCCGCGGGTCGGCACGTTGATCACCCGCTCCAGGGCCGCGTCGTTGCCGCGCCCTTCGAGCAGGCGCATGTAGGCCATGGCGTTCTTGATTTCGGCGCGTTCGAAGAAGCGCTGGCCGCCGTAGATGCGATACGGAATGCGCTCGCGCAGCAGCGCTTCTTCCAGTACCCGCGACTGGGCGTTGGAGCGATACAGGATGGCGATATCGCTGCGGGCCAGGCCGGTCTTCAGGGCGCTTTCGATGGTTTCCACCACATAGCGCGCTTCATCGTGTTCGTTGAAGGCGGCGTACAGGTTGATCGCTTCGCCTTCGCCGCCGTCGGTCCACAGCTCCTTGCCCAGGCGCCCGGTGTTATTGGCGATCAGGGCGTTGGCGGCCTTGAGGATGCCGGCGGTGGAGCGGTAGTTCTGCTCCAGGCGGATCACTTCGGTGTCCGGGAAGTCTTCGGAGTACTGGTGGATGTTCTCGATCTTCGCGCCGCGCCAGCCGTAGATCGACTGGTCGTCGTCGCCCACCACCATCAGGCTGTCTCCGCCCTTGGCCAAGAGGCGCAACCAGGCGTACTGCACGGCGTTGGTGTCCTGGAACTCGTCCACCAGCACATGGCGGAAACGCTTCTGGTAGTGCGCCAGCAGGCCCGGGTGGTCGCGCCACAGGTCCAGGGCGCGCAGCAGCAGTTCGGAGAAGTCGATGACCCCGGCGCGCTGGCAGGCGGCCTCATAGGCTTCGTAGATGCCGCGCATGGTGGCCAGGAACAGGTCGCCGCTGGCTTGAATGTGTTGCGGACGCAGGCCTTCGTCCTTCTGCCCATTGATGAACCACTGGGCCTGCCGGGCCGGCCAGCGCTGCTCGTCCAGGCCGAGGTCGCGGATCACCCGCTTGACCAGGCGTTGCTGGTCGTCGCTGTCGAGGATCTGGAAGGTCTGGCTCAGGCCGGCCTCTTGCCAGTGCGCCCGCAGCAGGCGATGCGCCAGGCCGTGGAAGGTGCCGACCCACATGCCGGCCGGGTTGATCCCCATCAACTGCTCGATGCGCTGGCGCATCTCGGCAGCGGCCTTGTTGGTGAAGGTCACCGACAGGATCGAGTGGGGCGAGGCGTTCTCGACCTGGATCAACCAGGCGATACGGTGCACCAGCACTCGGGTTTTACCGGAGCCAGCACCGGCCAGGACCAACTGACGACCCAAGGAGGCAGCTACGGCCTGGCGTTGGGCATCGTTGAGGGAGTTCAGCAGAAGGGAGAGATCATCGCGCATCGGGGCATTCTAGGGGGCTGGCGCACACCGGGCAAACCAAGCTTTGGTTTAGCCGATAAAAGAACGCTGGGGACGACCGGTCGGTCACGGGCTGCAGCCGTTGGCCGGGCTTGGCCGGAGGAATTTCAGCGGGATCGGCGCTCGAGCCGATTTGCCGATTTTATGATTCCAGGCAGTTTGGTCCGGGCGGTTGCTTGTGTATGCTCCGGCGACGTTTCGGGCTCAATCATTATAAGAACACTGCCTATGACACTCAGCACTGGCCCGTCCGGACCCTTCGTGGAGCCTCGGGTTGTTCGCAAGCAATACGCCATGGAGATGGCGGTAGAGCGCACGCGCCTGCTTTATCAGGGCTCCCTGTTGCCCACCCTGTTCATGCTGCTCAACGGCCTGGTCTGCGCCTGGCTGCTGTGGACCCCCGAGCGTTATTGGCTGGTCAGCGTGTGGATGGTCTGGCTGCTGGCCCTGGTCGCCCTGCGGGTGATCCAGGTGGCGGCGTTCGACTCGGCGATTCCCAGCCGCCAGGCGCAGCCGGTCTGGCGCCGCATGTTCCTGCTCGGCTCCGCCGTCAGCGGCCTGACCCTGGCCTGCGCCGGCATCGCCCTGATGCCCACCGACAATTTCCTGCAACAGGCCTGGGTCTTCGGCCTGATCGGCGCGGCGATCCTCTCGGCCAGCGTGGCCTACGCGGTCAGCCTGCCGGCCTTCCTGTCCTTTACCTTGCCCTGTTTGCTACCGGCGATCGGCTACCTGTTCTGGGGCGGCGACGAACAGCAGCGTGGCTGGGGCTGGCTGGGCTTGATCCTGCTGGTGTCGCTGAGCGTGGTGGCCTGGCAGGTCAACCGTCTGATCCAGATGGGCTTGCTGCGGCGTTTCCAGAACCAGGCCCTGATCGAACACCTGCAACAGGCGCAGAGCCGCAGCGAACAGCTCAACAGCGAGCTGCTGCGGGAAGTCGAGCAACGCCGCCGCGCCGAGGAAGAGCTGCGCGAAGCCCAGGTCGGCCTGGAAAGCCGGGTGGCCCAGCGCAGCCTCGAACTGGACGCGGCCAACCAGGCCCTGAGCAAGAGCGAAGCGCGCCTGGCCCTGGCCCTGAAGGCCAGCCAGCTGGGGCTGTGGGACTGGAACCTGCAGACCGACGAGGTCCATCACAGCCATATCAAGGAGCTGTTCGGCCTGGAGCCGGAGTTCGTGCGGGCGATGCTCAGCCACCTCAAGCCGTTGCTGCACCCCGAAGACCTGCCGCTGCTCAAGCGCGCGCTGGTGGAGCACCTGAAGGGGCGCACCGAGGATTACCTGGTGGAATACCGCGTGCGCCATGGCGATGGCCACTGGGTGTGGATCGAGGACCGTGGACGCGCCGTGGAGCGCGGCCCCGGTGGACGGGTGCTGCGCATGGTCGGCACTCGGCGCGATATCAGCGCCAGCAAACAGCAGGAAGAGCAGCGACGCCTGGCGGCGATGGTGTTCGAGGCGGCCAGCGAGGGCATCGTGATTCTCGATCCGGATTACGTGCTGCTGGCGGTCAACCAGGCGTTCAGCCGGGTCACCGGTTACCAGATCGAGGACATGCTCGGACGCAATGTGGTCGACCTGCCGTGCAGCCGCGACGCGCGCCGGCACTATCCGGTGATTCATCAGGCCCTTGAGCAGCACGGCAGCTGGCAGGGCGAACTGGTGGAGGCGCGCAAGAACGGCGAGCTGTACCCGCAATGGCTGCAATTGAATGTGGTGCGCGATACGCGGGGAAATATCAGCCATATTGTGGGCTTCTTCGCCGATCTGTCGGCGCGGCGCGAATCCGAAGAGCGCATGCGCTACCTGACCCATTACGACGAACTCACCGGCCTGGCCAACCGTTCGCTGTTCCGCGAACGCTTGCGCGAAGCCCATCAACGGATGCGTCAGGGCGGCCGCAGCCTGGCCCTGGTGCATATCAATCTGGACCGTTTCAAGCTGCTCAACGACAGCCTGGGCCACGACGTCGCCGACCAGCTGTTGCAGAAAATGGCGCGGCGGCTGGTCAATGCGTTGCCGGAAGCCGACACCATTGCCCGTTTGTCCGGCGATGAGTTCGCGGTGCTGTTCGATGCCTATGGCAGCCTGTCGAGCCTGACTCGGGTGGCCACGCGCTTGTCGGCGAAGCTGCGCTTGCCGATCACCGTGGAAGGCCATGAGCTGGTGGTCAGCGCCTCCATGGGCATCAGCATGCTGCCCGACAGCGCGCGGGAAATTCCGGCGTTGATCAGCCAGGCGAACATCGCCATGCAACACGCCAAGCACCTGGGCGGCAACAACTTCCAGTTCTACACCGCCAGCCTGCAAGCCAGCACCCTGGAGCGCCTGCAGTTGGAGAACCAGCTGCGCAAGGCGGTCGAGGAGCGCCAGCTGAAGGTGTTCTACCAGCCGAAACTGTGCCTCGCCACCGGCCGCCTGAATGCCGCCGAGGCCCTGGTGCGCTGGGACCATCCCGATCTGGGGCGGGTGCCGCCGGGGGACTTTATCGGCCTCGCGGAAGAGATCGGGCTGATCGGCCCGATCGGCGAATTCGTGTTGCGCCAGGCCTGCTGGCAAGCCTGCGAGTGGCAGCGCCAGGGGCTGCCGGCGATTCGGGTGTCGGTGAACCTGTCGGTGCATCAGCTGCGCCAGGGCAAGCTGGTCAGCCTGGTGCGCAGCGTGCTGGAAGAGACCGGGCTGGCGCCGCATTTCCTTGAGCTGGAGCTGACCGAAAGCCACCTGCTCGACAGCGTCGAACACATCGTTTCGACCTTCCAGCAATTGCGTGACCTGGGGGTGAAGCTGGCCATCGACGACTTCGGCACCGGTTATTCCTCGCTGAGTTACCTCAAGCGGATTCCGGTGGACTACGTGAAGATCGACCAGGCGTTCATCCGCGGCCTGAGCGAAGGCGGTGCCGACGCGGCGATCACCCGGGCGATCATCGCCATGGCCCACGGGCTGTCGCTGAAGGTGGTGGCCGAAGGGGTGGAACATCCGGGGCAGCTGGCGTTTCTCAAGGAGCAGAAATGCGATGAGGTGCAGGGCTACCTGATCAGCCGGCCGGTGGAAGCCGAGGGCCTGGCGGCGCTATTGAGGGCCGAGACCCGGTAGCCGCTGGCATAGGCCGCGCCAGCAGCTACAAAGAGCACGCGAGGCCAAAACAGTGGGGTGCAAAGGTGATTCAGTTACGCATTGAGCAGGCAAAAAGCGAATTCATGTAGTATAACTACAAAATTGCTACATCCTTGGGCGTCTGCCCCATAACAATGAGTCCAGCCCTTTGAATCTGTTGCAGCACATTGCCCAATCACGCCATCTCTTGCGCAAGTCGGAGCTCAAGGTCGCCGATCATGTGCTGCTCGACCCTGCGGCTGTGATGCACAGTTCCATGGCCGACCTGGCCCACAGCGTGGGTATCAGCGAGCCGACCATCGTGCGCTTCTGCCGGGCCATCGGTTGCTCGGGGTTCCAGGACCTGAAGCTCAAGCTGGCCCAGAGCCTGGCCGCCGGGGCGAGCTTCGGCCAGTTCGCGATTCACGAAGACGATTCGGTCGCCGACTACAGCCTGAAGATCTTCGACACCACCCTGCACACCCTGATGGAGGTTCGCGAGAAGCTCGATCCGGTGGAGTTGCAAAGGGCTGTGACCCTCATGTCCCAGGCCCAGCGCGTGGAGTTCTACGGCTTCGGCGCTTCCGGCGCGGTGGCGGCGGACGCCCAGCACAAGTTCTTCCGCCTGCTGCTGACCGCGGCGGCCTATTCCGACCCGCATATGCAGGCGATGTCGGCAGTGACCCTCAAGCCCACCGACGTGGCGATCTGCATTTCCCAGTCCGGGCGTTCCAAGGACCTGCTGATCACCGCCAACCTGGTGCGTGAAAGCGGCGCCTCGCTGATCACCCTGTGCCCGAGCCAGACCCCGCTGGCCGAGCTGTCGACCGTCAACCTGGCGATCGACGTGCACGAAGACACCGAGATCTACACCCCGCTGACCTCGCGCATCGCCCACCTGGTGGTGATCGACGTCCTGGCGATGGGCGTGGCCATGGCCCGCGGCCCGAGCCTGGTCAACCACCTCAAGAGCGTCAAGCGCAGCCTTCGCAGCCTGCGCCTGTCGCCCAAGTCGGTCAAAGCGCTTGACGATTGAACGCTGCACCTCATCGTCGGGCGTCCTCCTGTAGGAGCGAGCTTGCTCGCGAACAATCATCAACAATGATGCGGTGTCGCGGGATGAACCGCCGCTTCGCGGCTATCGCGAGCAAGCTCGCTCCTACAAGGGAATCGGGCGTCATACGGCAGCTTTCATCGTCCTGTCATGGAGCCGCCGCCAAACCGTAACGCCTGACGTCCATCGTGAAGCTCCCGTACTCGCATTGGGAGACTCGAAATGGCCCGGCCTTACGAAGAGAGCAGCAGCGCAGTCAAAACCCGTCGTCAGCAGGAAGACCAGCGCCGCATGGAATTTCGCCGCGCGATCGAACATCGCTGTGAGCTGCGCCGTCTGCAGCAGGAAATCAACGACTACCCCGAGCTGGACGCCGTCAATTACTGGCAGGCAGCCTCGGCAGCTTCCCGTCAAAACGTTCAACAAGCCCGCTGATCTGCACCCGTTCGCTGCGGATAAACCCCAGGAACGCATGCGCTACCGGTGACAGGCGTTTAGCCTTGGCCTGCACCAGGCACCAGCTGCGATACAACGGCAGCTCTTCGACCGGCAACTCGACGAGTCCCCCGGTCGCCAACTCAAGGTTCAGGGCGTGGCGCGTCAACAGCGCCACGCCCAGACCCGCCAGCACACACTCGCGCTGCGCCTCGGCCGACGACACTTCCAGGGTCTGGGTGAAGTGCACGCGCTTTTCCTTGAAATACTCCTCGCAGGCCAGGCGCGTGCCCGAACCCTGTTCGCGCACCAGCAGGTTGTAGGGCTCCAGGTCCTGCAGGCGCAGCGGCCCCAGGTGGCACAGCGGGTGGTCGGGCGGCGCCACGGCGACGATCGGGTTGTTGAGGAACGGCAGGAATTCCAGGCCCATGTCCTGCGGGACCATCGACATGATCACCAGGTCGTCGCGGTTGTCCGAGAGGCGGCGGATCACCTGGCCCCGGTTGACCACCGTCAGTTGCAGGTTCACCTCAGGGTGCTGGCGCTTGAAGGCGGCGAACAGGTGCGGCACGAAGTACTTGGCGCTGGATTCCACCGCCAGCTTCAGCTGGCCCTGCAAGGAACCCTGCATGTCCGACAGCTGCATGTCGAGGTTCTCCAGGCGTCCGAAGATGTCGCGGCTGGCCCGCTGCAGCGCCTCGGCGGCCTCGGTCATGTAGAGCTTCTTGCCGACGTAATCGAACAAGGGCTGGCCGATCAGCTCTTCCAGCTGGCGAATCTGCAGGCTGACAGCGGGCTGGGTGAGAGACATTTCGTCGGCCGCCCGGCTGTAGGAGCGCAGATCGCAGACCTCATTGAAAATCTGCAATTGGCGTAATGTCATACGCATCAAGGACTTACGCATTATCTAAGGTCTCGCGCCGAGGGCTGTCGGATCAACTATAAGTCTTTGCTTATGAGCGACCCAATAATTATTGATTTTTGTTAATTCATCGACAGGAATAGTGTGGGCCTGCGACTGGCTTGAAACATTTGGTCACGCGCCGACCCGGTCTAGCGGGTCGTCTGTTCCAACGGCTCAAGGGTACCTCCAAGTGATAAAAAAGATCCTGATCGCCAACCGTGGTGAGATTGCCGTACGAATCGTGCGTGCCTGCGCCGAGATGGGCATTCGCTCGGTCGCGATCTTCTCCGACGCCGATCGCCATGCCCTGCATGTGAAGCGCGCGGATGAAGCCCACAGCATCGGTGCCGAACCCCTGGCCGGCTACCTGAACCCGCGCAAGCTGGTGAACCTGGCAGTGGAAACCGGCTGCGACGCACTGCACCCCGGCTACGGCTTCCTTTCGGAAAACGCCGAACTGGCGGACATCTGCGCCGAACGTGGAATCAAATTCATAGGTCCATCGGCTGAAGTGATTCGCCGCATGGGCGACAAGACTGAAGCTCGCCGCAGCATGATCAAGGCTGGCGTGCCGGTCACCCCGGGCACCGAAGGCAACGTCGCCGATATCCATGAAGCCCTGCGCGAAGGCGACCGCATCGGTTACCCGGTGATGCTCAAGGCTACGTCCGGCGGCGGCGGCCGCGGCATTCGTCGCTGCAACAGCCGGGACGAACTGGAACAGGCCTTCCCTCGGGTGATTTCCGAGGCGACCAAGGCGTTCGGCTCCGCCGAAGTGTTCCTGGAAAAGTGCATCGTCAATCCCAAGCACATCGAGGCGCAGATCCTCGGCGACAGCTTCGGCAACGTGGTGCACCTGTTCGAGCGCGACTGCTCGATCCAGCGCCGCAACCAGAAGCTGATCGAGATCGCCCCGAGCCCGCAACTGACCCCGGAACAGCGCGCCTACATCGGCGACCTGTCGGTGCGTGCGGCCAAGGCCGTGGGCTACGAGAACGCCGGTACCGTGGAGTTCCTGCTCGCCGACGGCGAGGTGTACTTCATGGAGATGAACACCCGGGTGCAGGTGGAACACACCATCACCGAAGAAATCACCGGCATCGACATCGTTCGCGAACAGATCCGCATCGCGTCCGGCCTGCCGCTTTCGGTGAAGCAGGAAGACATCCATCACCGTGGTTTCGCCCTGCAGTTCCGGATCAACGCCGAAGACCCGAAGAACAACTTCCTGCCGAGCTTCGGCAAGATCACCCGTTACTACGCGCCCGGCGGCCCTGGCGTGCGTACCGACACGGCGATCTACACCGGCTACACCATTCCGCCGTTCTACGACTCCATGTGCCTGAAGCTGGTGGTCTGGGCCCTGACCTGGGAAGAGGCGATGGACCGTGGCTTGCGCGCCCTGGACGACATGCGTCTGCAAGGGGTCAAGACCACCGCCGCGTATTACCAGGAAATCCTGCGTAACCCGGAATTCCGTAGCGGCCAGTTCAACACCAGCTTCGTCGAAAGCCACCCTGAACTGACCAACTACTCGATCAAGCGCAAACCCGAAGAGCTGGCCCTGGCCATCGCCGCCGCCATCGCCGCCCACGCAGGCCTTTGAATGCAGCGGCAAGCTGTGAGCGGCAAGCTGCAAGTAGAAGCAGATCGGCTTTTTCTTGCGGCTTGTAGCTTGAAGCTTGTCGCTATGAGGAGATAAGAATGTCCAAGAAGATCTTTGTTACTGACACCATCCTGCGCGACGCCCACCAATCGCTGCTGGCGACCCGCATGCGCACCGAAGACATGCTGCCGATCTGCGACAAGCTCGACAAAGTCGGCTACTGGTCGTTGGAAGTCTGGGGCGGCGCGACCTTCGACGCCTGCGTGCGCTTCCTCAAGGAAGATCCGTGGGAGCGCCTGCGCAAACTGCGCGCCGCGCTGCCCAACACTCGCCTGCAGATGCTTCTGCGCGGGCAGAACCTGCTGGGCTACCGCCATTACAGCGACGACGTGGTCAAGGCCTTCGTCGCCAAGGCGGCGGTCAACGGCATCGACGTGTTCCGCATCTTCGACGCCATGAACGACGTGCGTAACCTGCGAGTGGCCATCGAAGCGGTGAAAGCCGCCGGCAAGCACGCCCAGGGCACCATCGCCTACACCACCAGCCCGGTGCACACCATCGAGGCGTTCGTGGCGCAGGCCAAGCAGATGGAGTCCATGGGTTGCGACTCGGTGGCGATCAAGGACATGGCCGGCCTGCTGACCCCTTACGCCACCGGCGAGCTGGTCAAGGCGCTGAAGGCCGAGCAGTCGCTGCCGGTGTTCGTCCACTCCCATGACACGGCCGGCCTGGCTGCGATGTGCCAGCTCAAGGCCATCGAGAACGGCGCCGACCACATCGACACCGCGATCTCCAGCTTCGCCTGGGGCACCAGCCACCCGGGCACCGAGTCGATGGTCGCCGCCCTCAAAGGCAGCGAATTCGACACCGGCCTGGACCTGGAGCTGCTACAGGAAATCGGCCTGTACTTCTACGCCGTGCGCAAGAAGTACCACCAGTTCGAAAGCGAGTTCACCGCGGTCGATACCCGGGTGCAGGTCAACCAGGTGCCGGGCGGGATGATTTCCAACCTGGCCAACCAGCTCAAGGAGCAGGGCGCCCTGAACCGCATGAACGAAGTGCTGGCGGAGATCCCGCGGGTACGTCACGACCTCGGCTACCCGCCGCTGGTGACCCCGACTTCGCAGATCGTCGGCACCCAGGCGTTCTTCAACGTGCTGGCCGGCGAGCGTTACAAGACCATCACCAACGAGGTGAAGCTGTACCTGCAAGGCGGCTACGGCAAGGCGCCGGGCGCGGTGGACGAGAAGCTGCGGCGCCAGGCCATTGGCAGCATCGATGCGATCGACGTGCGCCCGGCCGACCTGCTGAAGCCGGAAATGACCAAGTTGCGCAATGACATCGGCGCCCTGGCCAAATCCGAAGAAGACGTGCTGACCTACGCCATGTTCCCGGACATCGGGCGCAAGTTCCTCGAAGAACGCGAAGCCGGCACCCTGACGCCGGAAGTGCTGCTGCCGATTCCGGAAGCGGGCGGCGTGAGCTCGGCCGGCGGCGAAGGCGTACCGACCGAGTTCGTCATCGACGTGCACGGCGAGACCTACCGCGTCGACATCACCGGTGTCGGGGTGAAGGCCGAAGGCAAGCGCCACTTCTACCTGTCCATCGACGGCATGCCGGAAGAAGTGGTGTTCGAGCCGCTCAACGAATTCGTCGGCAGCGGCAGCAGCAAGCGCAAGCAGGCCAGCGCGCCGGGCCACGTCAGCACCACCATGCCGGGCAACATCGTCGATGTGCTGGTCAAGGAAGGTGACACCGTCAAGGCCGGCCAGGCCGTGTTGATCACCGAAGCCATGAAGATGGAAACCGAAGTCCAGGCGGCCATCGCCGGCAAGGTCACCGCCATCCACGTGGCCAAGGGCGACCGGGTCAACCCGGGCGAAATCCTGATCGAGATCGAAGGCTGAGTTCAGGTCTTCATCTGCAACGTTTTACCTCGGGGGGGCTACGGCCTCCCTTTTTTTTGGTTCTTCACGGAATTCCGGGAAACACAGAAACAAGAACGCCGATTTGATTGATGATGTTCGTGCGAGCAAACACATCTAAAAAACCGGCGTTCTTATGCACGATATTAATACTTTCCTTCCTTTTTGGGAGGGCTTTTCTGTCGTCACGATCAAGCCTGATGGCGATGCCCTACAGATCGATCTGACGCCCCACACCACCCGATTCCCTTCCTGTGGTGGATGCCAAAAGCCCTGTTCAACCACTCACGAGTATTGCGAGCGAGTCGTTCGTGATTTGCCCATTCTCGGCCGTGCAGTGCGCCTCAGCGTTTTGCTCAGACGTGTTGGCTGTCGTGACTGCGGCAAACGCATGGAGAC
>NZ_JAQZAA010000049.1:0-2829 GCF_028640875.1 Pseudomonas sp. SBT1-2
GCACGGTCTTCTTCTGTAGGAGCGAGGCTTGCCCGCGATGACGTCAGTCCAGTCAATGAGCGTTATCCGGCAAATCCTCTAGCCACTCACTCAAACCGCCTCGCGATACGGATTGCGCGGATCATGCTGCCAGTCGAGGAATGGCTTGCCGGTGTCCTGGGGCACCATCTCGATGCAGTCCTGCACCGGGCAGGTGATCTGGCACAGGTTGCAGCCCACGCATTCGGCGTCGATCACCTCGTACTTATGCGTACCGTCGGCCTGCCTGAGGCTGGCGATGGCCTGGTGCGAGGTGTCTTCGCAGGCGATATGGCAGCGGCCGCAACCGATGCAGGCGTCCTGGTCGATCTTGGCGATCACCTGATAGTTGATATCCAGGTACTTCCAGTCGGTGGTGTTGCCCACGGCCTTGCCGGAAAACTGCTGCAGGCTGCTGTAGCCCTGGCTGTCCATCCACCGCGACAGGCCGTCCTTCATCTCCTCGACAATCCGAAAACCATGGAGCATCGCCGCCGTGCACACCTGCACCGCGCCGCAGCCCAGGGCGACGAATTCCGCGGCATCGCGCCAACTGCCGATGCCGCCGATACCGCAGATCGGCAGGCCCTGGGTCTGCGGGTCGCGGGCGATTTCGGCGACCATGTTCAGCGCGATTGGCTTGACCGCCGAGCCGCAGTAGCCGCCGTGGGTGCTCTGGCTGCCGACCATCGGATTGGCCACCATGCGCTCCAGGTCGACGCTGGTGATCGAGTTGATGGTGTTGATCAGCGACACTGCGTCGGCGCCGCCGCGATGGGCCGCGCGGGCGGCCATGCGGATATCGGTGATGTTCGGCGTCAGCTTGACGATCACCGGCAGCGAGCACCAGGTCTTGCACCAGCGGGTCACCTGCTCGACGTACTCCGGTACCTGGCCGACCGCCGCGCCCATGCCGCGTTCCGGCATGCCGTGGGGGCAGCCGAAGTTCAGCTCGATGCCGTCGGCGCCGGTGGCTTCCACCAGCGGCAGGATGTTTTTCCACGACTCCTCGACGCAGGGCACCATCAGCGACACGATCAGCGCGCGGTCCGGCCAGTCCTTCTTGACCTGGGTGATTTCCTTGAGGTTGATCTCCAGGGAACGGTCGGTGATCAGTTCGATATTGTTGATGCCCAGCACTTCGCGGTTGGCGCCGAAGTGCGCCGAGTAGCGTGACGACACGTTGACCGCCGCCGGGTCCTCGCCCAGGGTTTTCCAGACCACGCCGCCCCAGCCGGCCTCGAAGGCGCGGACCACGTTGTAGGCCTTGTCGGTGGGCGGCGCGGAGGCCAGCCAGAACGGATTGGGGGCCTTGATACCGGCGAACACAATCGAGAGATCGGCCATTTACGCAGCCTCCACATTGAGCATGAGTTGGGCATGCATGGCTTCGGCGGCCCGCTTGCCGTGTTGCACCGCCTGGACGGTGAGGTCCTGGCCGAGGCTGACGCAGTCGCCGCCGGCATACACCCCGGGGATGCTGGTGCGCAGTTGTTCGTCGACCTCGATGCGCTCGCCGGCGCGCTTGAGTTCGCGGGCCAGCGGGTCGCCCAGCGCGGCGCCGTCGAACGCCTGGCCGATGGCCTTGAAGATCGCGTCGGCGGCCAGCTCGAAGGTTTCCCCGGTGGTTTGCAGCCGGCTCTCCACCAGGCGGGTGCGGGCGAAGCGCATGCCGCGCACCCGGCCCTGGGCGTCGAGCAGCACTTCCTCGGGCGCGGCCCAGGTCAGCAGGCGCACCTGATTGGCCTTGGCGATGTCCTGTTCATGTCGGGTCGCGCCCATGTCCTCGACGCCGCGGCGGTACACCAGGTTCACGTCGCGGGCACCGAGACGGGCCATCTGCACCGCCATGTCGATCGCCGTGTTGCCGGCGCCGAGGACGATGCAATGGTCGGCCAGGGGCAGTTGGGTGAGGTCGTCGGCCTGGCGCAATTCACGGATGTAGTCGGTGGCGGCCAGCAGGCCGGGGGCGTCCTCATGGGGCAGGCCCAGCTGTTTGCTGGCGGCCAGGCCGAGGCCGAGGAACACCGCGTCGAACTGCTGGTGCAGTTCGGTGAGGCTCAGGTTGTCGCCGAGCTTCTGTCCGTGACGGATCTCGATGCCGCCGATCTGCAACAGGAAATCCAGCTCCTTCTGGGCGAAGTCGTCCACCAGCTTGTACTTGGCGATCCCGTATTCGTTGAGGCCTCCGGCCTTTTCCCGGGCCTCGAAAATCACCACCTCATGGCCGTGCATGGCGCAGCGGTGGGCACAGGACAGGCCCGCCGGCCCGGCGCCGACCACGGCGATGCGCTTGCCGGTGGCGGCGGCGCGCTGGAACGGGTGCTGGCTGAAGTGCGCGTTGTCCACCGCGTAGCGCTGCAACAGGCCGATCAGCACCGGCGCGCATTCCTGGGCGTTGTTGCGCACGCAGGCCTGCTGGCACAGGATCTCCGTCGGGCACACCCGGGCGCAGCTGCCGCCGAGGATATTGGCCGAGAGAATCTTCTGCGCCGCGCCCTGCACGTTGTCGGTGTGGATATGGCGGATGAACGAGGGAATGTCGATCTCGCTGGGGCAGGCGTTGACGCACGGCGCGTCGTAGCAATACAGGCAGCGCGAGGCTTCCAGGTGCGCCTGACGGTCGTTGAGCGGCGGCGCCAGGTCGCTGAAATGGCCGGCGAGGGTGGCCGCATCCTCCTGGGGATGGGGCAAGTGGTTCAGGGTCTTGATCACGGTTCTGGCCTCACGGTTTTTTGTCGATTGCCTCTGACGGGCATTGTTTTTCTATCGGGCGCGAGCGCCCGGATCGCGAGCAAGCTCGCTCCTACA
>NZ_JAQZAA010000049.1:2872-14016 GCF_028640875.1 Pseudomonas sp. SBT1-2
AGCTTGCTCGCGATAGGGGGCAAGGCCCCCGATCTCAGCGTTTGACGGCCGTCGGCTTGTGCGCCTCGGCGCGTTTGCTCAGCAGGTCGAACACCGCCGGGTAGGCCGGGCGCTCGACATACCGGCCTGCGCCGCGCTCGGCGCGCAGGTCGCCGTCGGCCCAGACCAGCTTGCCTTGGCTGATGGTGTGGCTGGGCACGCCGCGCACGGTCTTGCCTTCGAAGATGTTGAAGTCCACCTGCTGGTGGTGGGTCGCGGCGGAGATGGTGCGGCTGCCTTGCGGGTCCCAGAGCACCAGGTCGGCATCGGCGCCGACGCGGATCGCGCCCTTGCGCGGGTAGAGGTTGAAGATCTTCGCCGCGTTGGTGGAGGTCAGGGCGACGAAGTCCTGCATCGACAGGCGCCCGCTGTTCACCCCTTCGTCCCAGAGCACGGCCATGCGGTCTTCGATGCCGGCGGTGCCGTTGGGGATCTTGCTGAAATCGTCGCGGCCGGCGGCTTTCTGCTCGGCGCAGAAGCAGCAGTGGTCGGTGGCGGTGGTGTGCAGGTTGCCCGATTGCAGGCCGTGCCACAGCGCGTCCTGATGCCCGCGAGGGCGGAAGGGCGGGCTCATCACGTAGCCGGCGGCGGTCTGCCAGTCCGGGTGGCGGTACACGCTGTCGTCCAGCAGCAGGTGCCCGGCCAGCACTTCGCCGTACACCGGTTGGCCCTTGCCACGGGCGTAGGTGATTTCGTCCAGCGCCTCTTTGGTCGAGACGTGCACCAGGTACAGCGGCGTGCCGAGGGTTTCGGCAATGCGGATCGCCCGGCTGGCGGCTTCGCCTTCGACCTGGGAAGGGCGCGACAGCGGGTGGGCTTCCGGCCCGGTGATGCCCTGGGCCAGCAACTTGCGTTGCAGGTGGTAGACCAGCTCGCCGTTCTCCGCGTGCACCGTTGGCACGGCGCCGAGTTCCAGGCAGCGCTCGAAGCTCGCTACCAGGGTGTCGTCGGCGGCCATGATCGCGTTCTTGTAGGCCATGAAATGCTTGAAGCTGTTGACCCCGTGCCGGCTCACCAGCTCGGCCATTTCCTCGCGCACCTGCTCGCTCCACCAGGTGATGGCGACGTGGAAGCCGTAGTCCGACGCGGACTTCTCGGCCCAGCCGCGCCACTGGTGAAAGGCCTCCAGCAGGGACTGCTGCGGATTGGGAATCACGAAGTCGATGATCGAGGTGGTGCCGCCCGCCAGGCCCGCGGCGGTGCCGCTGAAGAAGTCTTCGCTGGCCACGGTGCCCATGAAGGGCAATTGCATATGGGTGTGAGGATCGATGCCGCCGGGCATCAGGTATTGGCCACTGCCATCGAGCACTTCGCAGCCTGCAGGACTGTCCAGATTCTGGCCGATGGCCTTGATCACGCCGTCGGCGCACAACACATCGGCTTTATAACTTTCATCATGGGTAATAACGGTGGCGCCACGGATCAACAGAGACATTCCGAGTTCCTCGCAGGCATGACCGGCTTATGCCGGTTCTAGTGTTCTTGTAATAAGCAGGCTGCGGAATTTTTATTCCTGTCAGCGGTGTCAGGAATAAAAACTAGCTGGTGTTCAATCAATCGGCAAGATTATTTTTTATAAGCATATATCGATATTAAATGATTGAAATATAAGGATTTAATTCGTAAATCCGCAAAATGGTGCAGCCTTTCACCATTTTGACGCACTTGACAGGATCGAAATATGAGCAAGATTTCCTATGTGAAATCAGCCGCTTGAAGGAGGCCTGTGGCCCATACGAAAGTTTGAAAAAAGTTTGCGTGCACCAGATTGAGTCCTGACCCGATGGGCAACTTACCCGGCATTCGGCCTGAGTGAACCGGCACGTTATCCAGAACAGGAAGTTATTCAGAATAAAACTGAAGAAACATCAGTTGTTTACATGGATTTTACCGACTGTGGAGCACCGTCGATGGACCAGCCGGCACGCTTATTGAGTGCCGCCGTCGACAGGATGGCCGGTCGGTAAAAGTCGTCAGTTCTCCGGCCATCGCCGGGCTGGCAGCACGTCTGCCGGCCTGCCCGATGAGCAAAAATAATCAGAAAAAAGTGGAGCGGCCATGCAACAGAACAGATCTCAAGTGACCGAGCGTGCCGGCCTGTACGAGCTGGACGCCGGCAGCGACGTGCTCGACAGCCCCCGTTACAACCACGATATCGCGCCGACCAAGGTCCACGAGCGCACCTGGAACAAATGGCACATCACCGCGCTGTGGGTCGGCATGTCGATCTGCGTGCCGACCTACACCCTGGGCGGCGTGCTCACCGCCTATTTCGGCCTGACCGTGGGCGAGGCGCTGCTGGCGATCCTGCTGGCCAATATCGTGGTGCTGATCCCCCTGACCCTCAACGCTTTTGCCGGCACCAAGTACGGCATTCCGTTCCCGGTGCTGCTGCGTGCCTCCTTCGGCGTCATCGGTTCCAACGTGCCGTGCCTGATCCGCGCCCTGGTGGCCTGCGGCTGGTTCGGCATCCAGACGATGTTCGGCGGCCTGGCGATCCACCTGTTCCTCGGCTCGATCTTCGAGGGCTGGAAAGCCCTGGGCGGTACCGGCGAGGTGATCGGCTTCATGATCTTCTGGACCCTCAACCTGTGGGTGGTGCTGCGTGGCGCCGAGTCGATCAAGTGGCTGGAAACCCTGTCGGCGCCGCTGCTGGTATTGGTGGGTGCAGGGCTGCTGGTGTGGGCGTTGCCCAATGTGTCGCTGAGCGAACTGCTGGCGCAGCCGCCCAAGCGTCCGGAAGGGGCGAGCGTCTACAGCTACTTCTTCGCCGGGCTCACGGCGATGGTCGGTTTCTGGGCCACCCTGTCGCTGAATATTCCGGACTTCAGCCGCTACGCGAAGAGCCAGAAGGACCAGATCCTCGGGCAGATTTTCGGCCTGCCGCTGACCATGTTCCTGTTCGCCGCCCTGGGGGTGGTGATGACCGCCGCCTCGGTGAAACTGGTGGGTGTCACCGTCTCCGACCCGGTGAGCCTGATCGGCCATATCCAGAGCCCCGGCTGGGTGGCCCTGGCCATGGCGTTGATCATCATCGCCACGCTGTCGACCAACACCGCGGCGAACATCGTCTCGCCGACCAACGACTTCCAGAACATCGCGCCCAAGCTGATCGGCCGCACCAAGGCGGTGATCCTCACCGGGCTCGTCGGCCTGGCGCTGATGGCCCACGAACTGCTGAAAAAGCTCGGCCTGCTGGTCTCGGATGTGAGCCTGGAGACCGTGTATTCCAACTGGCTGCTGGGTTACTCCAGCCTGCTGGGGCCTATCGCCGGAATCATGGTGGTGGACTATTTCATCATCCGCAGACAGCAGCTGGACCTGGCCGGGCTGTACCGCGATGACGTGTACCCGGCGTGGAACTGGTACGGCTTTATCGCCTTCGGCGTGCCGGTGGCGCTGACCCTGCTGTCCCTGGGCAGCGATGCGTTCAGCTGGTTCTACAGCTACGGCTGGTTCACCGGCTCGGCGCTGGGCGGGATCATTTACTACGGGCTGTGCAGCCTGGGCAGCCCGCGAACCGCGACCGCCAAGACGCCGGTGTGATGGACGGACCCTGTAGGAGCGAGCTTGCTCGCGATTGGCCAGCAGACATAACGCGATCCAACAGGCAGACAAGGTTGTTTGCACGTTTATCGCGAGCAAGCTCGCTCCTACAAGGGGCCGTGTCGCTTTTTTGCGCGATGCGATCCACCAGACACCACAGCACCCAAGACGAGCCCGACCTCGTCAACGACAACCAGAAAAGCCTGAGGATATCACCATGAACGCTGCCGTCGACGTTCTGCAATCCAGCCACCGGCACATCAACCGCGACCGCCTGTGGCAGTCACTCATGGAGCTGGCGAGGCTCGGGGCCACGGTCAAGGGCGGGGTCTGTCGCCTGGCCCTGACCGACCTCGACCGCCAGGCCCGCGACCTGTTTGTAAAATGGTGCGAGGCCGCGGGGTGCACGGTCACGGTGGATGGCATCGGCAATATCTTCGCCCGCCGCGCCGGGCGTAACCCGCAGCTGCCGCCGGTGATGACCGGCAGCCATATCGACACCCAGCCCACCGGCGGCAAGTTCGATGGCTGCTTCGGCGTGCTGGCCGGGCTCGAAGTGCTGCGCACCCTCAACGACCTCGGGGTGGAAACCGAGGCGCCGCTGGAAGTGGTGGTGTGGACCAACGAAGAAGGCTCGCGCTTCCCGCCGTGCATGATGGGCTCCGGGGTGTTCGCCGAGAAATTCACCCTGGAAGAAACCCTGGCCAAGACCGATGCCGAGGGCGTTAGCGTCGGCGATGCGCTGAACGCCATCGGTTATGCCGGCAGCCGCCAGGTCAGCGGGCACAAGGTGGGTGCCTACTTCGAAGCCCATATCGAGCAGGGGCCGATTCTCGAGGACGAGAAGAAAACCATAGGCGTGGTGCTCGGTGCACTCGGCCAGAAATGGTTCGACTTGAAGTTGCGCGGCGTCGAGGCCCACGCCGGCCCGACCCCGATGCACCTGCGCAAGGACGCCCTGGTCGGCGCGGCGGCGGTGGTGGCCGCGGTCAACCGCGCCGCCCTCGGCCATCAGCCCCATGCCTGCGGCACCGTGGGTTGCCTGCAGGCCTATCCCGGTTCGCGCAACGTGATCCCCGGGGAAGTACGCATGACCCTGGACTTCCGGCACCTGGAGCCGGCGCGCCTGGACTCGATGATCGCCGAGGTACGCCAGGTGATCGACAGCACCTGCGAAGAACATGGCCTGACCTTCGACCTGCAGCCGACCGCGGACTTTCCGCCGCTGTATTTCGACAAGATCTGCGTCGACGCGGTGCGCGAGGCGGCGCAGGGGTTGGGGCTGAGCCATATGGACATCGTCAGCGGCGCCGGGCACGACGCGATCTTCGTCGCCGAACTGGGGCCGGCGGGGATGATCTTCGTGCCCTGCGAAGGCGGCATCAGCCACAACGAAATCGAAAACGCCGACCCCGACGACCTCGCCGCCGGCTGCGCGGTGTTGCTGCGGGCGATGCTGGCGGCGTCCCAGGCAGTTGCCAAAGGACAACACGTCGCTTGACGACCATCGTCCACCTGTAGGAGCGAGCTTGCTCGCGATAAACCAGAGGGCACCGCATTTCTCCAGGAAGCGGCGCGTTATCGTTGACGGTCATCGCGAGCAAGCTCGCTTCTACAGGTTTGCGGTGGTCGTGAGAACACCACTTCTGTAGCCGCTGCCGCAGGCTGCGATCGCCCGGAACGGGCGCGGCGATCTCAAGGCCGATTGAGGTTCGTCGGGATATCGGGAACCAAGGCCCTGCGGGCCTTATCGCAGCCTCGCGGGCTCGGCAGCGGCTACAGGGTGATGGGGTGATCGGCCATCACATGCAGCTTGGGATCGTCCGCCCGAACCTAAGCTAATTCCTAAAAAGTATTTATATCTTGATTCTTAGATCGATTAGCTTTTAGCGACTTTCCTGTCTTCCAGAAGGTCCGCCCCCATGCGCCTGCCCTTTGCTTTGCGTCGTAGCTTGTCGATCACCGCCCTGGCCGGTCTGGCGCTGGGCATGGCCCTCGATGCCCAGGCCGATACCGACCTGCGTATCGGCTACCAGAAATCCTCGACCCTGCTGGCGGTGCTCAAGGCCCAGGGCATCCTGGAAAAACAACTGGCGGGGCAGGGCGTGAAGATCTCCTGGCATGAATTCACCAGCGGCCTGCCCCTGGCGGAATCGCTGAACGTGGGCAACGTCGACATCAGCGCCGACGTCGCCGACACCGTGCCGGTGTTCGCCCAGGCCGCCGGAGCCAAGCTGACCTACTTCGCCACGGAAACCCCGTCGCCCGCGGCGCAGTCCATCGTCATTCCCAAGGATTCCACCCTCAAATCCCTGGCCGACCTCAAGGGCAAGCGCGTCGCCGTGACCAAGGCCGCCGGCAGCCATTACCTGCTGATCGCCGCGCTGCGCGAGGCTGGCCTGAGTTTCGCCGACATCCAGCCGGTGTACCTGACCCCGGCCGATGGCCGCGCCGCCCTGGAAACCGCCAAGGTCGATGCCTGGGTCACCTGGGAACCCTTCGTCGCCAGCGCCGAACGCCAGCAGGGCGCGCGGGTGCTGCACGACGGCCAGGGCCTGGCCAGTTACCGGCGTTATTACCTGGCCTCCAACGATTACGCCAAGGCCCACCCCGAGGTGCTGCAGCAGGTGTTCGCCGAGTTGCAGAAGACCGGCACCTGGGTCAAGGCGCACCCGACGGAGGCGGCAAAACTGCTGGGTCCGCTGTGGGGCAACCTGGACGTGAGCACGGTGGAGCTGGCCAACAGTCGCCGCACCTACCAGGTGGAAGCGGTGCAGCCGGACGCCCTGGGCGAGCAACAGAAAATCGCCGATGCCTTCTACCAGGAAAAACTCTTGCCCAAGCCGGTGGATGCCCGCGCGGTGCAGCTGTGGAGCCCCACGCATCTGTAACTGAGCCTTGGCTCGCCTTCTTCGGCGAGCCCATTCCCCTGGGGTAGCCGGCTGGCCGGCCCCACCCATTTTCCCTTTGTCATCACCGCCGGTTACGCCGCTGCGCGCCGGCGTCAGGAGTTCCCGTGTCCGCCGTTCACCCCCAAGCGGCCTTTGCCGTCCCTGCCTCGTCCGCCCCGCAACCGGCCAGCGCCGAGGTGGTGCTGGAACTGCGCAACCTGACCAAGCACTACAGCCGCGGCTCGTCCGCGCCAGCGGTGGAGCAAGTCAGCCTCAGCGTGCGTCGTGGCGAAGTGCTGTGCCTGATGGGCACCTCCGGCAGCGGCAAATCCACCTTGCTGCGGCACATCAACCGGCTGATCGAACCCAGCAGCGGCGAGGTGTTGATCGACGGCGCGGCGATCAGCCAGCTCTCGGCCAAGGACCTGCGCACCCTGCGTTCGCGGCGCATCGGCATGGTCTTCCAGCACTTCGGCCTGTTGCCCCATCGCAGCGTGCGCGACAACGTCGCCTTGCCCCTGGAACTGCGTGGCGAACCCGAGGCGCTGCGCCAGGCCGCCGCCGATGTGCAGCTGCGGGCCATGGGCCTGGACGGTTGGGGCGATCACTATCCCCATGAGCTGTCCGGCGGCATGCAGCAGCGGGTCGGCCTGGCCCGGGCGCTGGTCAGCGAGCCGGACATCCTGCTGATGGACGAACCCTTCAGCGCCCTCGACCCGACCATCCGCCGCGACCTGCAAAGCCACTTCCTGCGCCTGGTGCGCGAGCGCGGCATCACCACCTTGCTGGTGACCCATGACCCGGCCGAGGCCCTGCGCCTGGCCGACCGCATCGCGGTGCTGCGCCAGGGCCATCTGATCCAGCTCGGCAGCCCCGGCGAGTTGCTGGAGCACCCGGCAGACGCTGAGGTGGCGGACTTCTTCCAGGAGCACGGCGCGCGCAGCGACACGGTTGCCGCGGCGCCTGTGGCTTCGAGTAAAACAGCACCCGCTCCGGCGCCCGTAGCCCCGGGGTTTTCCTTCTGGCAGGCGCTGTTGCTGGGGCCGGCGGCCTTGGCCGCCAGCGGGCATGGCGCCTTGTATTGGCTGGGCTTCGCCCTGGAATTGGCGGCGGCCAGTGCAGTGGGGCAGTGGTTGACCAGCGCCAGTCTCGGTTGGGCTGGGTTGGCGATTCTTGGCTTGCTGCTCAGCCGCCTGCTCAGCGTGACCCTGGCTCGCCGTCCGAGCCGCCAGGGCCGTTCCGATTGGCGCCTGCCGTGGCTGGTGCTGCTGTTGTGCCAGGGCCTGGTGCTGTGGCGGGTGGCGGCCGTGGATGCCAGCGGTCCCTGGCTGCAATTTCCTGCCGACCGCCAGGCGCTGCTGAGCACCGCGGCCGCCATCGACCAATTGATCAGTTGGTCCCAGGTCACCTTCGAAAGCACCTTCGTCGGCGTCATCGTCGCGGTGCGCACGGTGATCGAGAGCATCGAAAGCCTGCTGGGCTGGCTGCCCTGGCCCGTGCCGGCGCTGGCCCTGGTGTTGCTGGCCTGGCGCTCGGCCGGCGCGGCCCTGGCCCTGACCAGCGCGGCGGCCTTGCTCTATATCGGCCTGTTCGGCTTCTGGGAGCGGACCATCGCCACCCTGGCCCTGGTGGGTTCCTCGGTGCTGCTGTCGCTGCTGATCGGCGTGCCCGCCGGCATCCTCCTGGCCAAGCGCGCCCTGGCGCGGCGCCTGATCACGCCCTTGCTGGACGTGATGCAGACCCTGCCGACCTTCGTGTACCTGATCCCGGCGGTCGCGTTCTTCTCGGTGGGCAAGACCCCGGCGGTGATCGCCACGCTGATCTTCGCCCTGGCGCCGATGATCCGCCTTACCGCCCTGGGGATTCAGGAAGTGCCCAGGACCGCCGTCGAAGCGGCCCTGGCCCACGGCGCCACGCCGTGGCAGATCCTGACCAAGGTCGAGCTGCCCCTGGCCGCCGGCTCGCTGCTGCTGGGGATCAACCAGACCCTGGTGATGAGCCTGTCGATGGTGGTGGTCGCGGCGCTGATCGGCGCCGGCGGCCTGGGCTACGACGTGATGACCGCGCTGCGCAATATCAAGGGCGGCGAGGGCATGCTGGCCGGCGCCGCGATCGTGTTCTGCGCGCTGATTCCCGACCGCATCATTCAAGCGACCCTGCGCCAGCGGGATCGCGCTTTCCATCAGTCATGAGGTGTCTCTTGAACAAGTCGTTTTCCCGTACCCTGGGCGCCGCCGCGCTGCTGTTGGGGTTGTCCCTGCCGGTGCTGGCCAAGGACAAGATCGTCATCGGCGAACAGAACTGGACCGGCGCCATCGCCATCCAGAACATCCTCGGCGAGGTGATCAAAAGCCGCCTCGACGGCGACGTGTCGTACCTGGCCGGTGACATACCGGTGCTGTTCGCCGCCGCGGCCAAGGGCGACGGTTCGGTGGATGTGCTGACCGATATCTGGCTGCCTAATCAATCCGCCGCCTGGGCCAAGTACGTCACCGGCGGCACCCGCTCGCTGGTACCGAACAAGCAACCCTACCTCGGGGTCCAGGGCTTCTATATCCCTGGTTACCTGCAAGACAAATACGGCGTGAAGTCGGTCTACGACCTGCAGAAACCCGAAGTGGCGAAACTCTTCGAACCCCTGGGCGGCGGCAAGGCGCAATTGCTGGTGGGCCCGGCGGGCTGGGAGTCGACCTATATCGGCCAGATCAAGGCCAAGGATTTCGGCTTTGCCGATAAATTCGAATCGGTGTCCACCGAAGCCTCGGTGACCTACGCCAAACTCGCCGCGGCCTACAAGGCCCAGCGCGGCGTGGTGTTCTACGCCTACACCCCGGACTGGATCTTCTCCGCCTTCGACCTGCGCCGCCTGGATGAACCTGCGTTCGACGGCTACGCCCAGGACAACAAGAAGGGCGACCCGCTGTACAAGGCCGACGGCTGCTGGAAATTCGTCAGCCCGACGGTGGACGCCGACTGGCTGAACAAGAGCAAGATCACCTGCGCCTACCCGGACGCCCGGGTCTATGTCCTGGCCTCCAGCGCCTTGCAGAAACGCGCGCCACGGATCGCCGCCTTCCTGGAAAACTTCAGCATCGACCCGCAGGTATTGAACGACCTGATCCTCAGGATCGAGAAGGAACAACAACCGGCGGCGCAAGCGGCCAAGGCCTGGGTCCAGGCCAACCCGGCGATCGTCGATCAATGGCTGGGCGCCAGCGGCGAGAAAGTTGGATCGGTGCAGTGAGCGAGGAGTATCGGAACATGAGCGGGATCAAGCAGGCGACCTTCGGCGCGGGCTGTTTCTGGGGCGCGGAAGCCGCGTTCCGGGCGCTGCCGGGGGTGGTAGATACGCGGGTGGGCTACGCGGTGGAGGCGGGTGATGAGTCGTTGCGGATCGAGGTGGTGCAGGTGGATTTCGATCCTCGGGTGTTGGCTTATTCGCGCCTGATCGAGCACTTCTGGGGGCTGCATGATCCGACTTCGGTGGATCGGCAGGGGGAGCATGGTGGGGGGAAATATCGTTCGGCGATTTTCCACACCGACGCCCTACAGGCCGAACAGGCACGGCAGGCCAAGACGGCCCTGCAAGACTCCGGCCGCCTCAACAAACCTGTGGCCACGGTGGTGGTGCCGCTGGGGCGCTTCGAATTGGCGGACGAAGCGCATCAGCGGTATTTGGAGAAGAATGGGTTGAGTAGTTGCCATATCTGAGGGTACTGGTCGCGGAGGTCTGCCTCTGTAGGAGCGAGGCTTGCCCGCGATAGCGTCGGTTCTGGCGCTGCATTTTTTGGATGGGGTACATATCCATTCCTGCGGTCACGGCGGCTTAGGGTTCCGCCCTTACGGCGGGTCACTTTTGGCAAATGCCCCAAAAGTAACCAAAAGGTCTCGCCCCACCATTCGGTGCCTCGCTAGTGCTCGGCATGCCCTCACTCCGGTCCTGCTCCGGGGGCCGCCGCAATGGGCCATCCCTGGCCCAGTGCGGCTACCTCGGCATCCCTGCCGAGGTACCCCCTGCGCAAGACCTGCGTTCGGCCTCTGGGAAAGGGGCGGGTAGATCAAGATCAAAAGCCAGAGCCAAAGCCAAAGCCAAAGCCAAAGCCAGAGCCAAAGCTGGAGCTGTAGTGGAAGTGAGAGCAAAAGCGATATTGCGGTTGATGGTGGACGGATGATCGCCGTATCTCCTGTAGCCGCTGCCGTAGGCTGCGATCGGGTGCGAAGCGCCCGTAAAACCAGGCGCTGCGGTATATCAGGCAAACCGTGGATACAGGCTTGGCGTCCCTTCGGGCCGATCGCAGCCTGCGGCAGCGGCTACAGGGATCACCGTTGAATCCAGGCCGGCCGGTAGGCCGCCTCGCGTTGCTTTTGATTGTTTGCCCCATCGGGAGGCCGAGTGGAGGTTCTGCGCAGTGGGCAACTCGGCAGGGATGCCGAGTTAGCCGCCCCAGGCCATGGATGGCCTGTGGCGGCGGCCCACGGAGCAGGACCGGAGCGAGGGAATCCGAGCCTTAGCGAGGACCGGACGCCAGGGGCAGGGCCCTTTGGTTACTTTGGGCTGGGCCGGCTTCCGGACTTTCCAAAGTGACCCGCCGTAAGGGCCATCCCTTTCAAGGTCTTTTCGTTTTGGCAGCCTTGATGACCCTGTCTGTTGAAACGTGGGCATGTACC
>NZ_JAQZAA010000050.1:0-86479 GCF_028640875.1 Pseudomonas sp. SBT1-2
TAGCCGCTGCCGAGCCCGCGAGGCTGCGATCGGCCCCGCAGGGGCCGCAAAACCTGACGGCTCATTCTGCCTGGCACACCGCATGCGCCGGTCTGACGAGGACTTCGTCCTCGATCGCAGCCTGCGGCAGCGGCTACACAGAGCGGTGTCCATGGCTGAACTGCCCTCCACGATCCTGTAGCCGCTGCCGAGCCCGCGAGGCTGCGATCGACGGCGCAGCCGGCGCAAAACCTGACGGCTCATTCTGCCTGGCACACCGCATGCGCCGATCTGGCGAGGACTTCGTCCTCGATCGCAGCCTGCGGCAGCGGCTACACAGAGTGGTGTCCCTGACTGAACTGCCCTCCACGATCCTGTAGCCGCTGCCGAGCCCGCGAGGCTGCGATCGGCCCCGCAGGGGCCGCAAAACCTGACAGCACGTTCCGCCTGGCACACCGCATGCGCCGGTCTGGCGAGGACTTCGTCCTCGATCGCAGCCTGCGGCAGCGGCTACACAGAGCGGTGTCCATGGTTGAACGACCCCCCACGATCCCGTAGCCGCTGCCGAGCCCGCGAGGCTGCGATCGGCCCCGCAGGGGCCGCAAAACCTGACGGCTCATTCTGCCTGGCACACCGCATGCGCCGATCTGACGAGGACTTCGTCCTCGATCGCAGCCTGCGGCAGCGGCTACAGAGTGGTGTCCCTGACTGAAATGACCCTGCTAGCATTGCGCCTGACTCATTCCCGATCAGCCACGAGTGCTCAGCATGCAACTCCCGGACATGAACCTTCTGGTCTCCCTCGACGCCCTGCTCGACGAGGGCAGCGTGGTCGGCGCGGCGCGGCGCATGAACCTCAGCCCGGCGGCCATGAGCCGGACCCTCACGCGGATCCGCGAGGCGCTGGGCGACCCGATCCTGGTGCGCGCCGGCCGTGGCCTGGTGCCCACACCCAAGGCCCTGGAACTGCGCGGCCAGGTGCGCGACCTGGTGGAGCAGGCGGCGCTGGTGTTCCGCTCCGGCGATCAGGTCGACCTCAGCACCCTGCGCCGGCGCTTCAACGTGCGCGCCAACGACTTCTTCGTCGGCGTCTATGGTGGCCGCCTGATCGACACCCTGGAGCGCCAGGCGCCCCATTGCGAACTGCGTTTCGTCCCCGAAGGCGATGGCGACGACGAGGCCCTGCGCGAAGGACGGATCGACCTGCGAATCAGCAATACCCGGCCGCTGACCCCGGAAGTGAAGGTGCAGAACCTGTTTTCCACCACCTTTGTCGGCCTGGTGCGCGAGCATCATCCGTTGCTCGACGAGGAGATCACCGCCGAGCGTTTTGCCGCCTTCCCGCACATCAGCATGTCCCGGCGCGGCATCGCCCGTGGGCCGATCGACGCGGCGCTCGGCGACCTGGGGCTGGAGCGCCGGGTGCCGCTGATCGCGCCGAGCTTCCATGCCGCGATGTTCATGCTGCCGGATTCGGACCTGATCCTGCCGGTGCCCAAGGAAACCCTGCTCAGCGTGTCGCGCCTGGGCCTGCACCTGCGTTCCTTCGCCTTGCCGATTCCCCTGCCGACCCTGGTGCTGACCCAGGCCTGGCACCCGCGCTACGACAAGGACCCGGCGCACAAATGGTTCCGCGAGACCCTGCGCGCCTCCTGCAACGAAACCTGGCACGCCGCCCAGCCCTGAAAACACCCAATATCCCGTAGGAGCGAGGCTTGCCCGCGATAGGCACGCCACGGTTAACCTGCTGCACCGCGTTATCGTTCATCGCGGGCAAGCCTCGCTCCTACAGAATCAAAGAGCCATCCAATAGTTGTGTCTGATGCACTTATAAACTGTCGATAAGTCAGTTTTCGTCAGCTGTCGGGCTTTTTAAACTGCTTCGGTATTTCCATCGGAGTCGTTCCCTTCATGAGTTCCCTCGCCGTGGCTGTGCCGGCACCCGTTGAAGGGGCCAGCAAACCGGCAGCTGCCAGCCCCGCGGTCTTCGGCCCGCGAATCATCATCGGCCTGCTCGGCGTATTGCTGGCGGTGCTGGTGTCGGGCCTCAACGAGATGGTGACCAAGATCGCCCTGGCCGATATCCGTGGTGCCCTGGCCATCGGCTACGACGAAGGCACCTGGCTGGTGGCCAGCTATACCGCCACGTCGGTGGCGGCCATGGCCTTCGCGCCCTGGTGCTCGGTGACCTTCTCGCTGCGCCGTTTCACCCTCTGCGCCATCGCCCTGTTCACCGTGCTGGGCGTGCTCTGTCCGTTCGCCCCGAACTACCACAGCCTGTTGCTGCTGCGCACCGTGCAGGGGCTGGCCGGCGGCGCGCTGCCGCCGATGCTGATGACCGTGGCCCTGCGGTTCCTGCCGGCCAACGTCAAGCTCTACGGCCTGGCCGGCTATGCCCTGACCGCCACCTTCGGCCCGAGCCTGGGCACGCCGCTGGCCGCCCTGTGGACCGAATACGTCGGCTGGCAGTGGGCGTTCTGGCAGGTGGTGGCGCCCTGCTTGCTGGCGATGCTCGCGGTGGCCTACGGCCTGCCCCAGGACCCGCTGCGCCTGGAGCGCCTCAAGGCCTTCAACTGGCGCGGCCTGCTGCTGGGGTTTCCGGCGATCTGCATGCTGGTGATCGGCATCCTGCAGGGCAACCGCCTGGACTGGTTCGGCTCGCCGCTGATCTGCCTGCTGCTGGGCGGCGGCGCGTTGTTGCTGGTGCTGTTCCTGATCAACGAATGGGCGCAGCCGATCCCGTTCTTCAAGTTGCAGATGCTCGGCATCCGCAACCTGTCGTTCGCCCTGCTGACCCTGGCCGGGGTGCTGGTGGTGCTGACCGCGGTGATCATCATTCCGTCCAGCTTCCTGGCCCAGGTCCAGGGCTACCGGCCGTTGCAGACCGCCCCGGTGATGCTGGTGATGGCCCTGCCGCAGTTGATCGCGCTGCCGCTGGTGGCGGCCCTGTGCAACCTGCGCTGGGTCGATTGCCGCTGGGTGCTGGGCATCGGCCTGATGATGCTGGTGCTGTCGTGCCTGGGCGGCACGCAACTGACCTCGGCGTGGATCCGCGACGATTTCTACGTGCTGCAACTGCTGCAGATCTTCGGCCAGCCGATGGCGGTGCTGCCGCTGCTGATGCTCTCCACCGGCAGTATCCAGCCGATCGAGGGGCCGTTCGCTTCCGCCTGGTTCAACACCGTGAAGGGCCTGGCGGCGGTGATCGCCACCGGCGTGCTGGATGCCCTGACCACCCACCGCCTGCACTTTCACTCGACCATGCTGGTGGACAGCCTCGGCAACTCGCCGCTGAGCGCCATCGACGCCAGCAACCTCGCCCAGCGCCTGCACCGCCAGGCCGTGGTGCTGACCTCCGCCGACCTCTACTACGTCATGGCTGGCGTGGCGGCGGCCCTGATCCTGCTGATTTTCTGGCTGCCGACGCGGATCTATCCGCCACGCGCGCCGACTTGAACGTTCACTGAGACAGAAGGTTTTTATGACGATCCACATCAAACACAAAATCGCCGTCAGCGTGGCGGCGGTCGCGGTCCTGGGCGTGCTGGTGTATCTGGTCACCGGCAAGGCCACCGAGCAGACCACCAACGACGCCTTCGTGAGCGCCGACTACACCCTGGTGGCCCCGCGCGTGGCGGGTTTCATCAAGGAAGTGCTGGTGGAAGACAACCAGCGGGTCAAGGCCGGCCAGTTGCTGGCGCTGATCGACGATCGCGACCTGCGTGCCGCAGCACAGGCGGCGGACGCCGAAACCCTGGTGGCCAAGGCGCAGTTGCAGAACGCCCGCGCCACCCTCGACCGGCAAAGCTCGGTGATCGCCCAGGCCCAGGCCTCGGTGGTGGCCGCGCGGGCGGAAATGGCCTTCGCCGAGCATGAACTGAACCGCTACAACCACCTGGCCGGGGTCGGCGCCGGCACGGTGCAGAATGCCCAGCAGGCCAGGACCCGCATCGACCAGGCCAGCGCGCGGCTGGCCACGGCCACCGCGGCGCTGGCGGCGGAACGCAAACAGGTGGAGATCCTCACCGCCCAGCGCGACGCGGCCGAGGGCGGGCTGAAGCGCGCCCAGGCGGCCCTGGAAATGGCCAGCTACGAGCTGTCCTACACGCGCATCGTCGCGCCGGTGGACGGCATGGTCGGCGAGCGCGCGGTGCGGGTCGGCGCCTATGTCACGCCGGGCAGCAAGATCCTCGCCGTGGTGCCGCTGGAGCAGGCCTATGTGGTGGCCAACTTCCAGGAAACCCAGCTGGCCCGCATGCACCCCGGGCAGCCGGTCGCGGTGCGGGTCGACAGCCTGGACGGCGAAACCCTGCGCGGCCGGGTCGAGAGCCTGGCGCCGGCCACCGGGGTGACCTTCGCCGCGGTCAAGCCGGACAACGCCACCGGCAACTTCACCAAGGTGGTGCAGCGCATTCCGGTGAAGATCCTGCTGGAACCCGGCCAGCCCATGGCCGAGCGCCTGCGGGTCGGGATGTCGGTGGAAGCGAGCGTCGATACCCTGGGCAAGGCCAGTTCCGTGCGTGAGGTGGCGAAGCGATGAGTCGTCTGCTCCAGCCGGTATTCGCCCTGGGCCTGTTGTCCCTGGCCGCCTGCACTGTCGGCCCGGACTTCCAGCGCCCAGCAGGGCCGCGGGTCGAGGCCTGGGCCAGCCCGCAAAAGGCCGCGCCGAGCCAGGTGGTGACCAGCCCCCTGGACGAGCGCTGGTGGGATGTCTTCAACGATCCGCAGCTGTCGGCCCTGAGCCGGCGCGTGCTGACCGACAACCTCGATCTGCAACTGGCCACCAGCCGCCTGCAACAGAGCCGCGCGGCGCGCCAGGTGATCACCGCCGAGCGTTATCCGACCAGCAACGCCAGCGGCGGCTACGCGCGCAAACGCAACAGCGGCGAAGGCCTGAACGACCCGTCGGGTCACGAAGGCAAGTCCGCCTTCAACCTGTGGGACGCCGGCTTCTCGGCGTCCTGGGAGCTGGACTTCTGGGGCCGCGTGCGGCGCGAAACCGAGGCCGCCGACGCGACCCTGGAAGTCGCGGAAAACGATCGGCGCGGGGTGCTGTTGTCGGTATTGGCCGAGACCGCCCAGGACTACATCCAGCTGCGCGGCGTGCAGAGCACCCGCGCGGTGACCGAGCAGAACCTCGACGTCGCCCGCCACAGCCTCAAGCTCTCGCAACTGCGCCTGGCCGACGGCGTGGCCACCGACCTGGACGTCGCCGAAGCCGCCGCGCAGGTGGCGACCATCGAGTCGCAACTGCCGGCCTTGCAGCAGCGCCAGGCGCAACTGATCAATGCCCTGAGCCTGCTGATGGGCGAGCCACCCCAGGCCCTGCACGCGGAACTGGCGGCGGATGCGCCGGTGCCGCAAACCCCGAGCCAGGTCGCCATCGGCCTGCCGTCGCAACTGGCCGAACGCCGCCCGGACATCCGTCAGGCCGAAGCCCGCCTGCATGCCGCCACCGCCAGCATCGGCGTGGCCAAGGGCGACTTTTATCCGCGCATCACCCTGTCGGGCAACTTCGGCTCCCAGGCCATGCAGCTGTCGGACTTCGGCTCCTGGGGCTCGCGCCAGTTCGGTATCGGCCCGCAGTTCAGCCTGCCGCTGTTCGATGGCGGCCGCCTGCGCGGCGTGCTGCATCTGCGCGAAGCCCAGCAGCAGGAAGCGGCCGTCGCCTACCAGCAGACCGTGCTGCGCGCCTGGCATGAAATCGACGACCAGTTGACTCGCTACAACAGCAGCCAGCTGCGCCGCGACAGCCTCGCCGAAGCCGTGCGGCAGAACCAGATCGCCCTGCGCACCGCGCAACAGCAATACGTCGAAGGCGTGGTGGACTTCGTCAACGTTCTCACCGTCCAGGGCGCCCTGCTGGCGACCCAGGAACAACTGGTGGAAAGCTCGACCGGCGTTTCCCTGGCCATGGTCGGCCTGTACAAGGCGCTGGGTGGCGGCTGGGAGTCGGTGTATCCGTTGGCGGCTGCACGGCCTTGAGCCGCCTCACCAATACCCTGGCTTGATGGCCGGCGCCTTGTGCGTCGGTACGCGTTCCGGAAACTGGTGCCGCTGCAACTCATCGCCAGTGACGACCCGCCGCATCCAGTGCGCACAGGCCTTCAGCGAGCCCGGCGCGGGACGTTTGAATTCAGGTCGGTGAGGCAGGATCACGCCCAGTGTCAGCTGTGGGAAATCCGCGCGTATGGCTTTCAGCGCTGGGGTCATGTCGGTATCGCCAGAGACCAGCACCAGTTGTTCGATTGGCGGGCCGTTGGTGGCGCAAGCCTGCCTGGCCGCCAGGCGATACATGCTGATCGCGATATGCACGTCGGTTTCTTTTTCTTCGAGTTTCCAGATATCGACCTTGTCCTGCCGCGAAGCGCCGGTCTTTTTGTCGATGAAGCGTGGCGCCCTGGCGGGTTCGAGCTGGTGCCGCCCGAAATGAACAGTGACATTGGCAGCCTTCAGGGCGCGTACATAGGTGTCCTGGGCCTCTTTGGAAAGCCGGCCACGGGTGGCGAGTTCGGGTTTTACCGAGGAGGTGAAGTAGTCCACCGAAACCAGCTCGCTGGCCGGGTTCTCGACGTGGGCTATATGCGCGAGCAACTGCGGCAGATCCAGCCACTTGTACGGCGTACCGGCCAACAGCCCGTAGAACAGGTTGTAGCCGTCAACGAAGAAGGCGGTGCGCACAATTCCAATCCCTGGAAACGAAAAAACCGGCCTGGGCCGGTTTTTTCACCCCAACGGCCAGCGAACTTAATCGCTGCGTACGGGGTTGAGTTGTGGGGTCGATCCTAAGTTCGGGTGGTCGACTTCGTCAACCCTGCTCCGACTTAAGGTATCGACCTGCAATAGGTTCCGAACCTGTGCCAGCTGTTTTGCCTGTGCGGAACCGGAGCGTCAAGGGCACGGCGGGTACGGATCTGTTAGGGCGTGTTGCGCTGGCTGCTGCCCTGCGATGGATTCTGCAAAAACACCACATACCCCCTGAACCACGGGCTGTCTTTCAGATAGTCCGGTTCCTGCCATTCGCCGCCCTGGATCAAGCCCACCTTGAATGGCAGGCCCATGCGGTCGAGGCGGGGCAGGTAGGCGGCGTAGTTGGGAATGCTGTGGTGGCCCTGGTAGGTCTGCACCACTACTTCGTCGACAACGCCCTTGAGGCCGGCGATGGCCTCGGGGTTGGCGTTGCTGCTCCAGTCCATCAGGCCGGTGATGCTCAGGCGGTACTGCGCGGGCAGGCGCTGGCGCAGGTCGCGCAGGAAGCTGGTGTATTCCTCGAGGTAGCGGGTGCGGGCGTCGAAATCGATCTGGATCCCGACCACCGGGTTGCCGGCCTGCTGCCAGCGCTGTACCTGGCCCAGCAGCTGGCTGTAGACCGGCTCCGGCCAGTGCAGGGTGTGGGCGCGGTAGACCACCCAGACCTCGCCCTGGCGCAGGCGCGGAATGGCCATGCCCTGGGCGATGAAGTGCACGTTGCCGCTCGGGTCGCGACGCGAGCGGCTGATCTGTCCTTGCAGGATGTACAGGGTCTTGGCCTGGTTCAGCACCGGCTGCGGGGCGACGCCGCTCCACAGCCAGAAGGCCTGGTGATCGCGGGCGTCGACCGCCGCCTGGGCACTGCCGGTCAGCAACAGCCAGACCGGCAGCAGGCATTTCCAGAAACCGCTCATGCTTACCAGTAGTACTGCAGCGACTTGCCCCACTGGGTGTCGGCGAAGGTGCCTTTGAGCTGACGGAACCAGGCCTTGCGCACCGCCGGTTCGACGTCCTTGCCGCCACAGCTGTTGTAGCCCGAGGGCGCATAGCAGTTGATGGCGCGGTACAGGGCGTAGGCGCGGTCGTTGCGTGGCGCCTTGTTGTTGGCGATCACCTGTTTGTAGCCGTCGAGGCGAGAGAAGAGTTCGCCCTTGAAGGCCGACTCCGTGCCGCCCAGGGACCGCTTGTCGGGCTGGCTGTCCAGCGGCATGCCATCCAGGCCGTTGCGCAGGATGAACTCACCGAAGCAGTTCAGGCCTTGCGGACTTTTCCCATCCTTCTCCAGGGCTGCCGCGGTTTGCGCGATGCTCGGGCAGGCGTAGCCGGACTCGGCCTTGTCGCCGCTCCACTGGAACAGCTTGAGCGACTGGCCGTCGCTGTAGACGTAACCCAGGCTGTAGCCGAGCTTGTCTTCAGGGGCGCTGGCCGGCAGTTGCTTGAGGTCGTTGGCGAAGGCCGCGTACTGGCTGCGCAGCAGGTCCTTGTAGAGCAGCACGAACTGCGCGGTGTTGCGCTCTACCGGGTCGGCGGCCTGGCTGATCTGCTGGCGCAGCAGCGTGGCATCGGCCACGTTGCGCAGCAGGGTGAAACGCACCTGCGGGCTTTTGATCGGCGAGTCGGCGGCGAACACCTTGGCCAGTTGCTGGTTGCGTTCGTAGTTCATCGCCAGGGCCAGCTCCAGCTGTTCCCGTTGCAGCGGTTGCTTGGCCAGGGGCAGCAGTTGCAGCCACAGGGCCTGGGCGCCCGGGCCGTCGTTCTGCGCTTCCAGGGCCAGGCCGCGCAGGGTCTGCTGGCTGAAGGCGAGGTAGTCGAGGTTGGCGGGCGGCTCGCTGGGCAGCAGTTTCAGCGCGGCGTCCGGGTTGTTGTCGACATACAGGGCGAAGGCCGCCAGCAGGTAGTCGTGCAACGCCGGTTGTGCGGCGAAGACCGCCTTCTGTTGCTGCAAGGCCTCGCGGGTCAGCCGGCCTTCGGCTTGCTCGCGCATCCACATCAGGTCGTTGACCGCCAGCAACAGCGGGGTGCTGACCGGGTTGTGGTTGACCATCAGCAGCTTGGTGTCGACTTCTTCCACCAGATCGTTCAGCGACAGGTTGCGCTGCTCGTCCTTGGCCTGGGTCATCTGCCAGGCGTAGTCGGCGGCCAGCTTGTCCGGATTGCCGTCCAGCCAGTGCACCCGGCGCAGCAGGCCCTTGGCCGAAGCGGCGTAGGCGCCCTGTGGATAAGTTTGCAGGTAGCTGTCGAAGCCGACTTCGGCCTGGTGCAGCGCGGACTTATCCACATGTTCGAGCGCGGGCATGCCGTATTCGTCGAAGGCGTTTTGCTGGGCGCTGTTGAGGGCCGTGCGGGCGTTCATGTACAGCGCGGTTTCTTTCAGCCAGGCATTCGGGCTGTCCTTGAGCGTGGCAAAAGTCGAACCAGCCTCGCTGAAGCGGCCGCTGTAGAAGTCGCCGGCGGCCTGTAGATAAGTGGCGAAACCCTTGCCCAGCGGGGTCTGCAGATTGGTTGGCAACAGGCTGGCCAGTTGTGGGCTTTCCCAGCTGCAGGCGGCGAGCAGCTTGACCCGGCTTTGCGCCAGCGCCTGGCGCTCGCTGTCTGGCAGGTCGGCGGCAATCAGTTGGTCGACAAACACCTGGGCGCTGGCGTCCGAGTTGCTGCGGCAGCGGCTGCCTTCGCCGGACAGAAACGCATCGCCGGCCGCCTGAGGCGCTTCGCGCACCACCTGCAAGGCTTCCAGGCGGCCGTTGAGGTCAGTGTCGGCGCTGGCTGCCGGTGCATCCGCCGCTTCGGGGCCGGGCGCCGGGTTCAGGCGAGACACCGAAAACGGCACCGGCCCATACCCTTCGGCCAGGTCGTCGGCGTCCAGCGCTTTCGGCGCCAGGGGCAAGGCACCGCTGTCGGCCAGCAACAGGCGCAGGTTCACCCGGCTGTCGTTGCCCGGGTTGAGAAACGGCAGGCTGCTGCAGCCTTCGAGGTTTTTTTTGAGCAGGGTCCAGCGCGGGTAACAGGAATCGTCGGAGCTGGCCTGGGCCTGATTGCAGAGGAGGGCGCCGAGCGCCAGTGTCAAAGACGACAAAAGACCGATACGCATGAATTGTCCTTAATCCGAAACTATGGGAGCCGAAGGTCCAAGTGTGGCGCAAATCATACAGAAGGCATTCGCGGGCATCTAAAATACCCACACGACCCGATATACGCCGCGCCGGACAAGGCATCTATGCTGTCAGGCGGGCATTCGATGCCGTTGTCGGGATCGATAAAGATAGTGGCCATTTGCTTGACGCTTACGCTTGCTGTCTTAGACTCCGCCCATCCGTCAGGGAGTTACGGTTATGCGGCGATTTCATGGATTGGGATTGGGATTCGGATTGACCTGCCTGGTGTGCGTGGCCCAGGCGCAGACGCCTGCACCAGACGATCCACTGCTCAATGACAGTGCTGCCGGCGCCGCCGTGGCGAGCGGCAGCGAAGCGCGAGGCGTGCTGCGGGCCAAGGATCAGGCGGTATTGGCCGGCGAACTGTCCGGGCGCATCGTCGAGTTGCCCTACAGCGAAGGCGAGTCCTTCAAGAAAGGTGACGTGCTGGCCCGCTTCGATTGCTCGGCCTACCAGGCCCAGCTCAATGCCGCTCAGGCCGCCAGCCGTGGCGCCAACGAAGAGCTGGCGCACAACCGCCAACTGGCTTCGCTCAACTCGGTCGGCCGCTTCGAAGTGGCGCGGGCCGCGGCCAAGGTCTCCGAGACCCAGGCGCAATCCCAGGTCTATCAGGTGCAGGTCAAGCGTTGCAGCGTGGTCGCACCGTTCGACGGGCAGGTGGTGGAACGCAAGGTGCAACGCTACGAAAGCGTGACGGCCGGCTCGCCCTTGCTGGAAATCGTCGACAATCGTTCCCTGGAAATCCACCTGCTGGTGCCGTCGAGCTGGATGGGCAAGCTCAAGGCCGGGCAGACCTTCAGCTTCGTCCCCGATGAAACCGGCAAGCCGCTGGCCGCTACGGTCAAGCGCCTCGGCGCGCGGATCGACGAGGGCAGCCAGACGCTGCTGCTGGTGGCGGCCGTGCCCAACGCCGAGGGCCTGTTGGCGGGCATGAGCGGCACGGCGCGGTTCGCGGAGCTCAAATGAACGCACCGGTAGCGGGCGCCGCCGAGCAGGTCTTCGCTCGGTTCCTTGACCTGGAGCGTCAGACCCGTGCCGCGCGTACCGTCGAGCAACTGGTCTACAGCCTGGTCAACGACGGCCAGGCGCTGTTCGGCTTTCGCCACGCAGCGCTGGTGATCGCCGGCAAGGTCCGCGCGGTGACCGGCGTCAGCGCGCTCGACCCGAATGCGCCCTTCGTGGCCTTCGTCGAACAGGCGGTGACCCAGCTGTTCAAGCTCGAACTCGTGCAGCAGGCGCGGGTGATCGCGGCCGAGCAACTGAGTGCCCCGGTGCGGGTCGACTGGCAGAGCCTGTCGGCGGCCGAGGTGTTCTGGTTGCCGCTGATCGATCGCCAGGGCGCGGTCTTTGGCGGCCTGTGGCTGGCCCGCGACACGCCGTGGAACCCTTCCGAACAGGTGCTGCTGGCGCAACTGGGCGACACCTACAGCCACGCCTGGCTGGCGCTGCAACCGCGCAAGCCGTGGCGCCTGCGCTGGAATCGCAAGCGTCGGCTGGCGCTGCTGGCGGTGGTGTTGCTGGGCCTGCTGATTCCGGTGCGGCAATCGGTGCTGGCGCCGGCCGAAGTGGTGCCGTTGGGCGGGCGTGTGGTGGCGGCGCCGCTGGACGGGGTGATCGCCGAGTTCCTGGTCAAGCCCAACCAGACGGTGAAAACCGGCGACCTGCTGCTGCGTTTCGAAAACACCACCCTCAACGCCCAGGCCGATGTCGCCGCCCGCGCCTTGGGCGTGGCCGAGGCGGAGTTGAAGGCCAACTCCCAGCGGGCCTTTGCCGATGCCGAATCCAGCTCGAAGATCGACCTGCTGGCGGCCCGGGTCGAGCAGAAACGCGCCGAACGCGATTACGCCCGCGAGCTGCTCAAGCGCAGCGAAGTGCGCGCCGAACGCGACGGTATCGCGGTGTTCGCCGACGCCGAGCGCTGGACCGGCAAACCGGTGCAGACCGGCGAGCGCCTCATGGAAATCGCCGACCCGAGCCAGGCCGAGTTGCGCATCGAACTGGCCGTGGGCGACGCCATTGCCCTGGAGCCCGGCGCGCAGGTGGCGCTGTTTCTCGACAGCGACCCGTTGCAGCGCCATCTGGCCAGCCTCGAACGGGCGGCCTACGAGGCGCAGCCGACGCCGGGCGGGCAACTGGCTTACCGCCTCGATGCGCGTTTTCGCGATGCGCCACCGCGGATTGGCCTGCGCGGCACGGCCAAGCTCTTTGGCGAGCGCGCGCCGCTGGCGCTGTACCTGCTGCGTCGGCCCCTGGCCGGTCTGCGGCAGAGCGTGGGTTTGTAATGGACCTGCCGAGCCTGCGCGCGGACTTGCAGCTGTCGGCAGCGGCGCCGGCGCTGGACGGTTCGCCGCGCTGGACCCTGGCCGACCCGGTGCGCGGTCGTTATTTCAAGCTCGGCGCGGCGGCGATGCGTTTGCTCAGGCACTGGTCCCTGGGGGACGCCGGGCAGGTGCTGCGCGCCGCCAATCGTGAGCCGGGGCTGCCCCTGGGCGGCGCGGAACTGGATGAATTGCTGGGCTTTCTACGCAGTCACGACCTGATCACCGCCCTCGATCCGCAACAGCGCGCCAGCTATGACCTCAAGGCCGACGCCCAGCACCAGAGCCTCTGGCAGGTGCTGCTGCACCAATACCTGTTCTTTCGTATCCCGCTGTGGCGCCCGGACACCTTTCTCAATCGCGCCTGGCCGTGGCTGGCACGGTTCGGGCCGGGGCTGTTGCGCTACGGCTTGTCGCTGACCCTGGGGCTGGGCGTGTTCCTGGTGTCGCGGGACTGGCAGCGCTTCCTGGCGACCTTTCCCCACCTGTTCAGCCTCGGTGGTGCCCTGGCGTTCGGCGTGGCGCTGTTCTTCGCCAAGCTGTGCCATGAGTTCGGCCACGCCTTCATGGCCAAGCGCGCCGGTTGCCGGGTGCAGAGCATGGGGGTGGCGTTCATGGTGCTGCTGCCGATGTTCTACACCGACGTCAGCGATGCCTGGCGAGTCAACGATCGTCGCGCGCGCTTGCTGATCGGCGCCGGCGGCGTGCTGGCCGAGCTGCTGCTGGCCAGCATCGCCCTGCTGGCCTGGTCACTGCTGCCGGACGGCCCGGCACGCACCGCGGCCTTCATGCTCGCCAGCGCGACCTGGATCACCACCCTGGTGATCAACCTGAACCCCTTCATGCGTTTCGATGGCTATTTTCTGCTCAGCGATTTCTGGGAGGTGGACAACCTCCAGGGGCGGGCCTTCGCCCTCTGTCGCTGGCGCCTGCGCGAGGCTTTGTTCGGCTACCGGCAGCCCGCACCGGAGCCCTGGTCGCCGGCCATGCAGCGGCGCCTGCTGTGGTGGGGTTATGGCTCGTGGCTGTGGCGCGCGGTGCTGTTTTTCGGGATTGCGCTGGCGGTGTACCACCTGTTTTTCAAGCTGCTGGGCATCTTCCTGATGCTGGTCGAGTTGGTGTGGTTCATCTTTTTGCCCATCGTGCGCGAGTGGCGCGAATGGTGGACACGCCGCGAACAGGCCGATGCGCCGCGAGTATTGCTCAGCAGCCTGGGGCTGGTGGCGGCGCTGTTGCTGGTGGCGGTGCCCTGGCGCAGCTCGGTGGAGGTGCCGGCGATGCTCGAGGCCGGACGCGCCAGCGCCTTGCATGCGCCGGTGGCGGCGCGGGTCCGGCAGCTCAATGTCAGCGACGGCCAGGCGGTGAGCAAGGGCCAGGTGCTGGTGGAACTCGAGTCCCCGGACCTGGCGTCGCGCCAGGCCATCGCGCGGCGGGAAATCGAGATCCAGCAACTGCAGATGCGCCGCCGTGCCGGGCGCAGCGAGACCGCGGCCGACGCCGGGGTTGTCGAGCAGCAACTGGCTGAGGCCGTGGCCGAGTACCGCGGCCTGTCGGCGCAACGCGAGCGCCTGCTGCTGCGCGCGCCCGAAGGCGGCCAGTTGCGCGACCTGCTGCCGCAACTGCAGGTGGGCCGCTGGGTATCGCCCAAGGATCCGCTGGCCCGGGTGGTCGAGCCGGGGGCGCGCTTGCGCGGCTTCCTTGCCGAGGCCGACCTGTGGCGCGTCGCGCCGGGGGCCACGGGGCGCTTTATCGCCGACGACCCGATGCACCCGGCGCTCGAGGTGCAACTGACCGAAGTCGACACCAACGGTGTGGCTTATATCGACCAGGAGGCACTGACTTCCGATCACCATGGGCCGATTGCCGTGCGCCGCGATGAAAACCGCCGCGCCGAACCGGTCCAGGCGCAGTACGGCGCGCGGCTCAAGGTACTCGACGCCAGCGTCACCCCGAGCCAGCCGCTGCGCGGCGTGGTGGTGTTGCAGGGGCGTGGCGAGTCGCTGCTGGGTACGGCCTGGCGGCGTCTGGCGGCGCTCGGCGTGAGGGAAAGCGGGTTCTGAGACACGGAATGTTCAGGGAGAACGCATATGTTGCATAAGGATTCAGCCATGTCCGATGGCCTGGTGGTACGTCCGTCGCGGCCCACCGACGGACCGTTCCTGCAAAGCCTTTACCGCTCGGCGCGCAGCGATCTGCAATGGATCGATGGCGAGCAGGAGCAGATCGAGCAGGTGATCGCCCAGCAGTTCCAGGTCCAGGAGCAGGGCGCGGGGGAGAACTTCCCCGGCGCCATGCACTACGTGATCGAAAAACTCGGCAGCGCCATCGGTGCCTTGACCACCGATTTCGGCCCCAATGAAATCCGCGTGCTGTACCTGGCGTTCATTCCGGCCGCCCGCGGTCGCGGCTACGGGCGCACCGTGCTGCGGGGCGTGCAGAAGGCCGCCGAACAGGTGCGCTGCCCGGTGGCCACGGTGGTCTGGGCCAGCAACCCCCATGCGCGCCGGCATTACCTGGCGCTGGGGTTTCAGGTCGAGGAAGCCAACCCGGCGGCCGAGCGGCTGGTGTGGTATCCCGGCCCGCGCGGCTGAGCGGCGCAACCCGGCGGATTCGAGCCAGTGCCTGGGGCAATGCCGCCAGGCACGCCCGGTTCAGTTGAAGGCGATATAGAAATAGCCCAGCGTCGGATCGCGGCCCAGGGCAGGCACCCGCGACACGAACATGTCTTGCAGATGGCCGACGCCGGGCAGTTCCAGGTCGCACAGGCCGTCGACGAACTCTGTCGGCTCCAGGCTGTTGAGCTCGACGCAGAAGGGCATGCGCGCACTGTTCGGCATGCGGGCCTGGGGGGTGTCCTTGATGGACTCGATATGGACCAGCAAGACGCTGCCGTCCGGTAGCAACAGGTTGCAGGTTTGCCCCAGCAAAGGCTGGAAATGCTCACTTTGCAGCAGATGCAGCATGGCGCCACTCCTGGCTGGAAAAAGGGCCGGGGGAATGTCCCCCGGCGCGAACTTCAATTGCGCGATGGGAACAGGCCGTTCAGGGCCACGCTGAAGTTGATCACCAGGAACGGGTTCATCACTGGCAGCGGCAACCCGTTGCCGGCGGGCGAGATGGTGCCGGTGATCGTGGTGTTGACCCCCTGGAGCGGCACGGGCGTGGTGCCTTGCTTGTCGGAGTAGATGGTGGCGGTGCCCGGCCCGCCGCCGGAGGTGCCGATGAACGAGTTGGTGGCCGTCGGGGTACTGGCCGGGTTGCTGGCGGGGTTGGCCAGTTGCAGCGTGGTGGCGGCGTTCAGGCCGGCGAGGGTATGGGTGTGGGCAGGCAGGTTGTTGAGGGTGGGGGTGACGTTTTCGGTGCCGGAAACTTCGCCGATCACCCGGGGCGTCAGGCCCAGCCCGTTGCCCTGGCCGATGGGCAGGCGCCCTTGCAGGTTCGGCAACTGGAAGTTGGTGGTGCCGTTGCCGCCGTAGTAGGTGCCCAGCAGCGAAAACAGCGCCTGGTACTGCGAGATCCCCAGGGTCTGGCCGTAACACGAGGCCCAGCCGTTGGGAGGGAAGTTAAAGGAAAAAGCTTGAATGGTGCCCATGAACACTTCCATAGTTTTTCATCCTTCAGGTTAATCAGTGGAACTCCCTGAGCCGATCCCTGGTGTCTGGCCTGACAGCTTGACCGATACGGTCAGAACGCCAAGCGGGCTCGTTGACAGCAGTGGTTAGCGTAGACGCTGTTCCGCCAGTCGCCCGGGGTGATGGGGCGCCTTATGTCTGGCCGGATAAACAGCGATGCTGTGCTGGTAAAACGCGGGTGCAGGGGTAATTCATGGCGTTTCGCAGAGAGCCGCAATTGCTGGGTACGGCCGAGCCGGGCATCGCCCTTCGGCTGACGCGTGACACGCAGCGCCTGATCGCGCTGCTGCGGGCGTACTGGCTGCCGCCGATCCTGCTGCTGGCGGCGGCCACCCGCTTCTACGACCTGACCGCCGCGGCCATCTGGGGCGATGAAGGCTCCAGCCTGTTGCTCAGCCGCTACGGCCTGAGCGAGCTCTGGGTGCACGCCGCCCATGACGTGCATCCACCGCTGTACTTCATGCTGCTGCGCGGCTGGATCGCGCTGTTTGGCGACGGCATCTTTGCCATTCGCAGTTTCAGCGCCTGGCCGGGGATTATCTGTGTCGGCCTGGGTGTGTGGCTGGTGGCGCAGATCGCCAGCCGTCGCGCGGCGATCCTCGCCGGCTTCCTGCTGGCCCTGCTGCCCACCGCCGTGCGCTACAGCCAGGAAGTGCGCATGTATGCGTTGTTGGGGGTGTGGCTGCTCGGCGCCACCATCGCCCTGGTGTACTGGGTCAGGCAGCCCCGGCGTCAACGCTACCTGGTGTATTACACGCTGCTGATGAGCGCGGCGTTCTACACCCACTATTTCACCGCGTTCTGCGTGCTTGCCCACTGGTCGTACCTGTTGCTGCTGCGCCTGCACGCAACGCCGCCGAGCCGGGCGATCAACCGGCCGGCCTGGTGGCTGGCCAACGCTGCCATCGTCATGCTGTTCGCCCCCTGGCTGCCGGGGCTGGTGGACCTGCTGCAACATATCGACCAGCTGAAAGCCAGCGGCGACGTGGGTTGGGAGCCGTCGGTGGACTTTTCCTCGCTGCCCTCGATGATCTGGCAACTGCTGACCCAGGACGATGGCGAAACCCGTTCCCCGCTGCTGTTCGCAGGCCTGCCGCTGCTGGTGCTGGGCGTCGCCGGAATGCTCGCCTGGCGCGACCGCTCGCCCTGGCGCTGGCACTGGATGCTGGTGATCTACACCGCGCTGCCGCTGTTACTGGTGTTTGCGGTGTCGTTCGTTTCGCCGGTGTTCATCGAGCGCTACCTGACGGCCTATGCCCTGGGCCTACCACTGATTTTCGCGATTGCCGTCGACCGGCTGCTGGCGCAGGCCCGCGTGCTGGCGCTGGCGATCCTGTTGCTGTTCGGCGGGGCCGAGGTGGTCGGCCTGAACAACAACGCCACGGTGGATAGCAACGATCAGATCAGCGTGCTGGTGGACTACGTGAACCAGCGCTACGTGGCCGGCGACCGGATCGTCACCAGCGATCTGCTGTGGTACCTGAGCTACGTCTACTACAACCGTACCGATGCCCAGCCGCTGCTCTACACCCCGCCCACGCCCGCCGGGGTCTCGACCCGACCCAATGCCTATGGCTTCGGCACCCTGATCGACCAGCAGGCCGACAGGGGTTACCTCGACCGGCTGTCGGCGTTGCCGGTGGGCAGTGGTCGCGTCTGGCTGATCGGCACGGCCGAGCAACCCGATGAGTTCGCCCCGCTGCCGGGGCAATGGCGAAAGGCTGGCGAATTCACTGCTGGCGGGGTCACGGCCCGGTTGCTGCTGATGTGCGGCACTGTGCAGGGCCAGGCGTCGGCGAAAGCGCTGTGTAGCCAGCCAGGGAAACCTGCTGGATAGACGCCTTGGGCGGTTTTTCGCAAAAAAATCGGCCTGTGAACAGGCGGGTGACGAAAGGCAGGATTCAGGGCGGTCAGCGGCTTAATCGATTCATGTTCAGTCCCAGAGCGGCTGCTGTTTTTTTGAGCACAGATTTTTTGTGGTTTTGCTCCGAATTGATATCAAAGCACCACTGTTGGTTTTCTGACCTTGCACTACGCTTTTTCCGTAAATGGACTTATAGCTAGGGTGAAGGGATTGCCGCAGTTCCATTTTATCTCCGGTTTACCGCGCTCAGGGTCGACCCTGCTGTCCGCCATTCTGCTGCAGAACCCGCGCTTTCACGCCGGCATGACCAGCCCGGTGGGGGCGCTGTTCAGCGGCATCCTCGAACAATGCAGCGCCGGCAGCGAATTCGGCGCGGTCATCGACCTCGACATGCGCCGCCGCTTGCTGCGCGGGCTGTTCGACTCCTACTACACCGACAAGGCCGACAAACCGGTCATCTTCGATACCAACCGCCAGTGGTGCGCGCGCCTGCCGGCCTTGAAGGACTTGTTTCCCAAGGCCAGGACCATCGCCTGCGTGCGCAATGTCGCCTGGGTCATGGACAGCCTGGAACGGCTGTACCGGGCCAACCCCTTCGAAAACACCAAGCTGTTCGGCGATGCGGTCGAGCGCAATTCGGTCTACAGCCGCTGCGAAACCCTGGCCCAGCACAACCGCCTGGTGGGGTATGCCTGGACGGCCTTGAAAGAGGCCTATTACGGCGAAAATGCCGATTCGATGCTGATCGTCGACTATGACCTGCTGAGCCAGGCTCCCGAGCGGGTGATGCGGCTGATCTACGACTTTATCGGCGAACCCTGGTTCGAACACGATTTCGACAGCCTGGCCTACGACGCGCCCGAGTTCGACCAGGCGCTGGGGGTCGCGGGCCTGCACAAGGTCAAGGCGCGGGTGGCGCTGCAGTCGCGGCGCACCATCCTGCCGCCGGACCTGTTCGAGAAGTATGCGCAGCTGTCCTTCTGGAAAGACGGGGCATCCAGCGCCGCCAATGTCATTCGCATGAAATCCGACGCCGCGGTCCGTTGACCGCGGTTTTTCAATTCGCACCTTTCAGCACGTTCGAGTCCGGGTGAGCATCATGTGGTGGAGCAAAGGCAAGTCGCGGGTCAATCAGCGGGCCACCGGGCGGACGAATGCCCTGGCCTCACCGATGATCATGCCCCTGGAGCCGCGCATGCTGTTCGACGGCGCGGTGGCGGCGACGGTGGCCGAGGCCGTCCAGCCGGACAGCCACACCACCACGGACGTGGCCAAGACACCGACCGCCGCCGATCAGCCGAGCGTCAGCAAGGACACCCACGGCCAGGCCGATGCAGCGCCTGCCGCGACCCCGACCGCGGTGCCGGGGCTGACGGTGGTGTTCGTCGATTCGCGGGTCAAGGACGCCGACAGCCTGCTCCAGGGCCTGGCGCCCGGTACCCGGGTGGTGCAGCTGGGTGCGAACCAGGATGGCCTGCAGCAGATCGCCGATTACCTGGACCAGCATCAGGGGGTCAGTTCGGTGCAGATCATCGCCCACGGCAATGCCGGGGACCTGTGGCTGGGCAACAGCTACCTCTCGGCTGACAACGTCCAGGCGCGTAGCTCGGTGCTGGCGGACATCGGCCAGGACATGAACGCCGGCGGCGACATCCTGATCTACGGCTGCTACACCGCCGAGGGCGAGCGCGGCCTGAGTTTTGTCGATTCGCTGGCGCAGCTCACCGGTCGCGACGTGGCCGCCTCCAGCGATCGCACCGGCGTGGGTGGCGACTGGGAACTGGAGATCGCCACCGGCACCATCGAAAGCGCCAATGTGCTGTCCACCCAGGCCATGCAGGATTATCAATGGGGGCTGGCGACCTGGACCGCCACCAACAACGCCAACACCGGCGTGGGTTCGTTGCGGGCGGCGCTGGCGTCGGCGCAGAACGGCGACATCGTCACCTTCAGCAGCGGCATGACGGTGCAGCTGACCTCCGAACTGCTGGTCAACAAGAACGTGACCATCGACGGAGACCTGAACAACGACGGCGCGGCGGACGTAATCCTCGACGGCCAGTACCGCACCCGGGTCATCGAAGTGGCCTCGGGCAGTACCGTGACCCTCGATGGCCTGGTGATTACCCGGGGCCTGGTCTCGGGCAACGGCGGCAACGGCGGGTATGGCGCGACCGGCGCCATGGCCGGGGGGATTTTCAACGCCGGCAATCTCACCCTCAACAACGTCACCGTGACCTCCAACGCGGCTTCGGGCGGCGGCGGTGGCGGCGGTGTCACCGGCGCGTTCTATGGCGGTGGCGGTGGTGGCGGTGGCGGGCTGGGTGGCCAGGGTGGCGGCCACGGTGGCTCCGCCGGCCCCGGCACCGGCACGCTGGGCGGCCAGGCTGGCAGCGCTGGCGTGGGCGGTTATGGCGGTGGCTACGATGCCACCCACATGGGCGGTCGCGGCGGTACCAGCACCGGCGGCGCGGGCGGTCTGGGCGTGTCCTACTACAGCAACGGTGGCAATGGCGCCACGGCCACCAACGGCACGATTTCCATCGGTGGCGGTGGTGGCGGCGCGGGTTGGGACAAGGTCGGCGGCGCGGGCGGCAATGCCGCCGGCGGTATCTACAACGCCTCCAGCGGCACCCTCACGGTGATCGGCACCTCGACCATCAGCAACAACATCGGCGCGGGCGGCGGCGGTGGCGGCGGTGGCGGCCAAGGCAGCAACGCCAGCAACGGCGGGATCGGCGGCCGGGGCGTCGGCGCGGTCTGGAACAAGGGCACCTTCCTGATCACCGCGGCCAACTTCGCCGCCTTGAGCGGCAACGCGGCGGCCAGTGGCGCCGGCGGCGTGGCGCTGGGGGGTGGCACGACCGGTACTTCACCGACTTCGTTCGCGACCATCTACAACGACGGCGGCATCCTCAACACCGCCTATGCACCACCGCCCACCGCGACCATAGTGGTCGCCGATACCACGTTGAGCATCGGCGAGACTTCGCTGGTGACCATCACTTTCTCCGAGGCGGTGACCGGTTTCACCAACGCCGACCTGACCGTCGCCAACGGCACCTTGACCGCGGTGAGCAGCAGCGATGGCGGCATCACCTGGACCGCCACCTTCACCCCGACGTCGAGCATCACCGATACCAGCAACGTGATCACCCTGGATAACACCGGGGTGATCAATGGCCTTGGCACCGCCGGGGTCGGCACCACCAACTCCAACAACTACGTGGTCGATACCGTCCGGCCGACCGCGACCATCGTGGTGGCGGACAATGCCTTGCGAGTCGGTGAAACCTCGCTGGTGACCATCACCTTCAGCGAAGCGGTCAGCGGCCTCACCAACGCCGACCTGACTATCGCCAACGGCACCTTGACTGCGGTGAGCAGCAGCGACGGCGGCATCACCTGGACCGGCACCTTCACCCCGAGCGCCAGCATTACCGATACCACCAACCTGATCACCCTGGACAACACCGGCATCGCCGACCTGGCCGGCAACGCCGGCAGCGGCACCACCGATTCCAACAATTACGCGATCGATACCGTCCGCCCGACCGCGACCATCGTGGTCGCCGACAGCACCCTCACGGCGGGCGAGACGTCCCTGGTGACCATCACCTTCAGCGAGGCGGTCAGCGGCTTCACCAATGCCGACCTGAGCATCGCCAACGGCACCCTGACTACGGTGAGCAGCAGCGATGGCGGCATCACCTGGACCGCGACTTTCACCCCGACCGATGGCATCAGCGACGCCAGCAACCTGATCACCCTGAACAACACCGGCATTGCCGACCTGGCCGGTAATACGGGCAGCGGCACCACGGATTCGGGCAACTACGTGATCAACACCGCGCACCCGACGGCCACCATCGTGGTCGCCGACAATGCCTTGAGCATCGGTGAAACCTCGCTGGTGACCATCACCTTCTCCGAGGCGGTAACCGGGTTCACCAATGCCGACCTGACCATCGCCAACGGCACCCTGACCACAGTGAGCAGCAGCGACGGCGGCATCACCTGGACCGCCACCTTCACCCCGACGTCGAGCATTACCGATACCAGCAACGTCATTACCCTGGATAACACCGGCGTACAGAACGCCGTGGGCAACCTGGGCCTGGGCACCACCAACTCGAACAATTACGCCATCGATACGGTGCGGCCGACCGCGACCATTGTGGTCGCCGACAGCGCGCTGAGAATCGGCGAAACCTCGCTGGTGACCATCACCTTCAGCGAAGCGGTGACGGGTTTCACCAACGCCGACCTGACCATCGCCAACGGCACCCTGACCGCGGTGAGCAGCAGCGATGGCGGCATCACCTGGACCGCGACCTTCACCCCGAGCGCCAGCATCAGCGATACGACCAACCTGATCACCCTGGACAACACCGGTATCGCCGACCAGGCCGGCAACGCCGGCAGCGGGACCACCGATTCCAACAACTACGCGATCGATACAGTGCGGCCGACCGCGACTATCGTGGTCGCCGACAGTGCTCTCAGCGCCGGTGAAACCTCGCTGGTGACCATCACTTTCAGCGAAGCAGTCAGCGGTTTTACCAACGCCGACCTGACCATCGCCAACGGCACCCTGACCGCGGTCAGCAGCAGCGATGGCGGCATCACCTGGACCGCGACTTTCACCCCGACCGTCGGTATCAACGATGTCAGCAACCTGATCACCCTGAACAACACCGGGGTCACCGACCTGGCCGGCAACACCGGCAGCGGCACCACCAACTCCAACAACTACAGCATCGACACCGTCCTGCCGACCGCGACCATAGTGGTGGCGGACAACGCCTTGAGGATCGGTGAAACCTCACTGGTGACCATCACCTTCAGCGAGGCAGTGAGCGGTTTCGACAACAGTGACCTGACGGTGGCCAACGGTACCTTGAGCACGGTGAGCAGCAGCGACGGTGGCATCACCTGGACCGCCACCTTCACCCCGACCTCGAGCATCACTGACACCAGCAACGTCATCACCCTGGACAACAGCGGCGTGACCAACGCCTCCGGCAATGCCGGCAGCGGCACCACCGACTCCAACAACTACGCCATCGATACGGTGCGGCCGACCGCGACCATCGTGGTCGCCGATACCGCGTTGAGAATCGGTGAAACCTCGCTGGTGACCATCACCTTCAGCGAGGCCGTCAGTGGCTTCACCAACGCCGACCTGACCATCGCCAACGGCACCCTGACCGCGGTGAGCAGCAGCGACGGTGGCGTCACCTGGACCGCCACCTTCACTCCGAGCGCCAGCATCGGCGACAGCAGCAACCTGATCACCCTGAACAACACGGGCATCGCCGACCTGGCCGGCAACGCCGGTAGCGGCACCACCGATTCCAACAATTACGCCATCGATACGGTGCGGCCGACCGCGACCATAGTGGTTGCCGACAGTGCTCTCAGCGCTGGCGAAACCTCGTTGGTGACCATTACCTTCAACGAAGCGGTGAGCGGCTTCACCAATGCTGACCTGAGCATCGCCAACGGCACCCTGACCGCGGTCAGCAGCAGCGATGGCGGCATCACCTGGACCGCCACCTTCACTCCGACCGTCGGCATCGCCGATGCCAGCAACCTGATTACCCTGAACAACACCGGAGTCACCGATCTGGCTGGCAACACCGGCAGCGGCACCACCAACTCCAACAACTACAGCATCGACACCGTCCTGCCGACGGCGACCATAGTGGTCGCCGACAACGCCCTGAAGATCGGTGAAACCTCACTGGTGACTATCACCTTCAGCGAGGCAGTAAGCGGTTTCAGCAATGCCGACCTGACTATCGCCAACGGCACGCTGAGCGCGGTCAGCAGCAGCGACGGTGGTATCACCTGGACCGCCACCTTCACCCCGACGTCGAGCATCACTGACACCAGCAATGTCATCACCCTGGACAACAGCGGGGTGACCAACGCCTCGGGCAACGCCGGCAGCGGCACCACTGACTCCAACAACTATGCGATCGACACCGTCCGCCCGACCGCGACCATAGTGGTCGTCGACAGCGCCCTGGGCGTGGGCCAGACCAGTACCGTGACCATCACCTTCAGCGAGGCGGTGACCGGCTTTACCCTGGCCGACCTGACCGTTGCCAACGGTACGTTGAGTGGCTTGAGCACCAGCGACAACATCACCTACACGGCCACCCTCACCCCGACGGCCGGCATCACCGACAACAGCAACCTGATCACCCTGGACAACACCGGGGTGACGGATGGGGCCGGCAACACCGGCAGCGGCACCACCGACTCCAACAACTACGCCATCGACAGCCTGGGTCCGAATGCCACCATCGTTCTCTCCGACTCGACCCTCAAGGCCGGCGAAACCTCGGTGGTGACCATCACCTTCAGTGAAGCAGTGAGCGGTTTCGACAACAGCGACCTGACGGTGGCCAATGGCACGCTGAGCGCGGTCAGCAGCAGCGACGGCGGTATCACCTGGACCGCCACCTTCACCCCGACAGCGGGCATCACCGACCTGAGCAACCTGATCACCCTGAACAACACCGGCATCACCGACGTGGCCGGCAACAGCGGTACCGGGACCACCAACTCAGCCAACTACAGCATCGAAACCGTGGTGCCGACCGCCACCATCGTGATCGCCGACACGGCCTTGAAGGCCGGCGAAACCTCGCTGGTGACCATCACCTTCAGTGAGGCGGTCAGTGGTTTCGACAACAGCGACCTGAGCATCGCCAACGGCACCTTGAGTGCGCTGAGCAGCAGCGACGGTGGTGTCACCTGGACCGCCACCTTCACCCCGGCAGTCGGTATCGCCGATACCAGCAACGTCATCACCCTGAACAACAGCGGCGTGATCAATGTCTCGGGGAATACGGGCAGCGGCACCACCGATTCGAACAACTACGTCATCGACACGGCTCGCCCAACCGCGACCATAGTGGTGGCCAATCCGATCCTGCCGATCGGCGAAACCAGCCTGGTGACCATCACCTTCAGCGAGGCGGTCAGCGGTTTCGACAACAGCGACCTGACGGTGAGCAACGGCACCCTGAGCGCGGTCAGCAGCAGCGACGGCGGCATCACCTGGACCGCGACCTTCACCCCGAACGTCAACGTCAGCGATGCCACCAACCTGATCACCCTCAACAACAGCGGGGTCAGTGACGTGGCGGGCAACGCCGGCAGCGGCAGCACCGACTCGAACAATTTCATCATCGACACCGGGCGGCCGACCGCCACCATCGTGCTGGCCGACACGGCCCTGAAAGCGGGCGAAACCACCACGGTCACCATCACCTTCAGCGAGGCGATCAGCGGTTTCACCAACTCGGACCTGACGGTGGCCAACGGTACCCTGGGGGCCCTGAGCAGCAGCGATGGTGGGGTTACCTGGACCGCCACCTTTACCCCGGCCATCAACATCAGCGACAGCAGCAATCAGATCACCCTGAACAACGCCGGAGTGATAGACGCCGTCGGCAACACCGGCAGCGGCACCACCGACTCGGCCAACTACGTCATCGATACCGTGCGCCCCACCGCTACCGTGGTGGTCGCCAACCCGATGCTGGCGGCGGGCGACACGTCCCTGGTGACCATCACCTTCAGCAAGGCGGTCAGCGGTTTCGACAACAGCGACCTGACGGTGACTAACGGCACCTTGAGCGCGGTCAGCAGCAGCGATGGCGGCATTACCTGGACCGCGACCTTCACACCGAACACCAACGTCAGCGATACGAGCAACCTGATCACCCTCAACAACAGTGGGGTCAGCGACGCCTCGGGCAATACCGGGCTGGGCAGCACGGATTCGAACAATTACCTGATCGATACCCAGCGGCCGACCGCGACCATCGTGGTCGCCAACAGCAGCCTCGGCGTGGGCCAGACCAGCGGCGTGACCATCACCTTCAGCGAAGCGGTGAGCGGCTTCACCAACTCGGACCTGACGGTGGCCAACGGCACCCTGAGCGCCTTGAGCAGCAGCGACGGCGGCCGGACCTGGACCGCGACCCTGACGCCAACCGCCAATATCAGCGATACCAGCAACCTGGTCACCCTGAACAACAGCGGGGTGAGCGACGCATTCGGCAATACCGGCAGCGGCAGCACCGACTCCAACAACTACGCGATCAACACCGTGCCGGCGACCAACCCAGCCACGGAGCTGCCGGTGGGCGATCCGGAATTCCGTTCGAGCGACCCGGTGGTTCCGCCGCTGCCGCCTTATGTGCCGCTGCAGCCCACGGTCACCACGCCACCGGTTGGCGACCTGGGCTCGCCATTGGCCTTCGCGCCACTGTTCGAGCAGCGGGTGCTGGGCGATGGCATCCGGCCGTTGGGGGATATTTTCATCAATCACGGGGCCCTGGCGCCGAGCTTCATTGCCCAGGTATTTGGCAGCAGCGATCCCGGTGGCGACGGTAATGGTCATGGTTTCCTCGGCTTCGGTGGCGGCGATGGCGGGGTGTTCAGCCAAAGCACGCTGTCGGTGCTGTTCGGCCAGGACTCCACTGAGGACGGCGGTTCGCTGAAGTCCTTCGGCGACAAGCCCAGGGCCGGCGATCTTTCCCAGGGCGGGCGCGGGGTGTTCGGGGCACCGTCGCTGACCCAGCAATTACAAGTGATGCAAGACATGGAGCAACGGCCGATCCGCGATCTGGCCAAGGCATTCGAACAGGCCGGCATCAGCGCAATGCAGGCCTGAAACAAGACATAAATACGATGCGGCACCCAGGGGCGAGACAAGGATGAATAAAAGTCAGAAGTTGTTCGGGGTCAGCTTGTTGGCGCTGGCGGTCAGTGGTTGTGCCGTCAGCAGTAAACCGATTGAACGCAGTGCCAGCGAGCAGCGCGCCAGGAGCGACCTGCAGAGCATGTACAAGGATCAGGAGCCGCTGAGCGGCCCGCTGACCCTGCACCAGGCCATGGCCCGGGCAGTGAAATACAACCTCGAGGGCCGGTTGAAAATCATGGAAGAGGCCCTGGCCAAGCGCCAACTGGACCTCGCCAGTTTCGACATGCTGCCGCGCATGGCCCTCTCCGCCGGCTACGTGGGGCGCAACAACGTCAGCGCCTCCAGCAGCCAGAGCGTGGAAACCGGTACCCAGTCCCTGGAACCCTCGACCTCCCAGGACCGGGACCGCAGAGTGGCCGACCTGACCATGGTCTGGAACGTGCTGGACTTCGGCGTCAGCTACATCAATGCCAAGCAGCAGGGCGACCAGCGGCTGATCGTCCAGGAGCGCCGGCGCAAGGTGATCAACACCATTGTCCAGGACGTGCGCTCGGCCTATTGGCGGGCGGTGGCGGCCGAACGCCTGCTCAAGCAGATCGACAGCCTCGCAGGTCGGGTCGAGCAGGCCCGCGGCAACAGCCAGAGCATGAGCGAGCAGCGTATCGGCGACCCGGTGCAGGCCCTGGCCTACCAGCGCTCGCTGATCGAGGCCACCCGCCAGCTGGAGGAGCAGCGCCGGGCGTTATCCCTGGCCAAGACCGAGCTGTCGACCCTGATCAACCTGCCCATGGGCACCCAGCTGACCCTGGCGACCACCGACGATTACCCGGTGCCGGAACTCAAGGTCGATATGGCCCGCCTCGAACACGAGGCCCTGACCAGCCGCCCGGAACTGCGCGAGCAGGATTACCAGAGCCGTATCAGCGCCGCGGAAACCCGCAAGGCCATGCTGCGCCTGCTGCCGGGCCTGGAGTTCTCCGCCGGTGGGCACTACGACAGCAACTCATTTCTGGTCAACGACAAGTGGGCCGACTACGGGGTGAAGGTCACCTGGAACCTGTTCAATGTGCTCTCCGCGCCGGCGGCCATCGACACCGCCAAGGCCGGTGAAGACGTCGCCGCGGCGCGCCGGCAGGCCATGTCCATCGCGGTGCTGGCCCAGGTCTATGTGGCCAACGCCAACTACCGCGACGCGTTGCGCCAGTTCAAGACCAGCCAGGAGCTGGCGGACATCGACGGGCAGATCGTCGGCCAGCTGCGCAACCGCTACCAGGCCAATGGCATTGGCGAGCTGGACCTGATCCAGGGCGAGCTGAACACCTTGCAGGCGGACCTGCGGCGCGACCTGGCCTATGCCGACCTGCGCAACGCCTATGGGCAGATCTTCGCCAGTGCCGGGCTCGACCCGCTGCCCAACGAGGTGCAATCGACCCAGGTGCAGTCCATCGCCTCGGCGCTGGCCAGCCGCGAGGCCGACTGGGCGGCGGGCAACATCAGCACGCCGGTGGCCCATGCCCAAAGACAATAATCTGCAGGCGCCCCAGGCCAGCGTCAGCCGGGCCCAGCGCGAGGCGCGCAATGGTCATCGCGGGGTGGCGATCCTGCTGACCGGCCTGCCGGCGGCGGGCAAGTCGACCCTGGCCCAGGCGCTGCAGGCCGGGCTGTTCCAGCACGGCCGGCAGAGCCTGGTGCTGGACGGCGACGCCTTGCGCGGCGGCCTGAATCGCGACCTGGGGTTCGCCGAGGCCGACCGCCGGGAAAACATCCGCCGCGCCAGCGAGCTGGCGGCCTTGCTGGTGGACAACGGGCAGATCGTGATCCTGGCGATGATCGCCCCGCTGATCGAGCAGCGCGAGCTGTTCGCCCGGCGCCTGGGTGAGGACTACCTGGAGGTCTGGTGCAGCGCTTCGCTGGCGGTCTGTGAACAGCGCGACCCCAAGGGCCACTACGCCCGCGCCCGCAGCGGCGAGTTGCCGGGGTTCACCGGTATCTCGGCACCCTATGAGCCACCACGGGCCGCGCTGGAGCTGGACACCGGCACCCAGTCGATCGACGACTGCCAGCGGCAATTGCTCGGCTGGCTGGTCGAGCGCAAGGTGCTGCCTGCCTCATGAGCCGCCCGGCGTTCGCCCGGCTGCCGGTCAGCGTGGATCTGCCGCGGCTGTTGCGCGCCCTGGCGCGCATCGACGCGAGCGCCTGGCAGGGCCACTTCAACGGCGGCTATTACGAAGGCGACTGGAGCGGCGTGGCCTTGATCTCGGCGGTGGATGCGCCCTCCGAACTGGCGCCGGGCAAGGGCCGGCCGGTACAGCGCGAGCCCTGGCGGCAGGACCCGGACTGGCAACAGGCATTGCGTCACCTGCCCTTGCAGATCGTTTCGGCGCGCCTGCTGCGGCTGGGCCCGGGGGCGCGCATTCATGAACACCGCGACTACGACCTGGGCGGCCCGGACGCCGACCTGCGCTTGCATATCCCCTTGCTCAGCCCGCCGCGGGTGGACTTCCTGCTCGACGGGCGGCGCATGCCGATGCTGGCGGGGGAGTGCTGGTTTCTCGACCTGTCGCGCCCGCACCGTGTGGACAATCACGACAGCCAGGAACGCATTCACCTGGTGATCGATTGTCGCCCCGACTCCTGGCTGGAGCAGATGATTGCCGACGGCGCGCCGACCACGCCGACGCCTGGCCTGGGCCGCGCCGCCGTGGACTTCGCCCGGTTCTGTCGGTTGCTTGAAGAGGACCCCGCGCTGTGCCAGGCCTTGCAGGCGCTGAACGACAGCGAAGCCTTCATCGAGCGCACCCTGGCCCTGGCGGCCGAGCGTGGCCTGGCGTTCACCCGCGAAGACCTGCGTTCGGCCATGCGCCAGGGGCGGCGTCTGTGGAATGAACAATGGACGGCCTGAACCTGCATGGCTGGTTGCCGATCCGCATTTGGCAGCCGCGTGACGAGTGGCGGGTCGACTGGTGCTGGTTCGGCGACAGGCCGCTGTCGCAGCCGTTTTTCCGCGAGGCGGTCGAAGAGGCCCTGCGCCTGCCGTTCAATCAGGCGTTCCGGCGCCAGACGCCGTTGTCTGCCCTGACCGAATGGCGCCAACGTAGCCCGGGCCTGGCTCCCAGCGCCTTTATCTTCCACGCCTCGCGCTGCGGCTCGACCCTGGCCAGCCAGATGCTGGCTCATCTGGACGATCACATCGTGGTGTCCGAACCGCCACCGCTGGATGCCTTGCTGCGCAGCTCGCTGGCGCCACGGGAGCGGGCTGCCGCGCTGGTGGGATTGCTGTCGGCCTATGGGCAGGTGCGCCGCGGCACTGAGCAGCGGCTGGTGATCAAGCTCGATGCCTGGAACATCGGCGAGCTGCCGCTGCTGCGCCAGTGCTTCGTCGATACGCCGTGGTTGTTTCTGTATCGAGAGCCGCTGGAAATCGCCGTATCGCATCTGCGCCGCGCCGGCATGCACATGACGCCGGGCCTGATCGGGCCTAGCGCTTTGGACGACGGCGAGCCTTTCCAGGACCGGGAAAGCTGGATCGCCCGGCGTCTGGGGCGCTTGTTGCAACTGGGGCTGGAGCACTGCCGCGAACACCATGGCCTGGTGCTGAACTACAGCGAATTGCCCGCTGCCATGGACGGCCATCTGGGCGATTTTTTCGGCCTGAGCGCCGAGCAACGCCGGACGGCATTCGCCTGTGTCGGCCAGCATGCCAAGCAGCCGGCCCAGGCCTTTGTCGATGACCGCCAGGGCAAGCAGCAACAGGCCTCAGCCCGGCTGCGGGAGCAGCTGGAGCAGTGGGCGCAGGCGCCTTACGCAGCGCTGGAGCAGTGGCGCAGCTGCGCGGTCCCGCAACCCCGGCTCAGTTCTTCGGCGACAACTCCGCCATGCCCTTGAGGAATTCGATGGGCAGCGGGAAAACGATGGTCGAGCTTTTATCACCGGCAATCGCGCTCAGGGTCTGCATGTAACGCAGCTGCATGGCGCCGGGCTGGCGGCCGAGCATTTCGGCGGCCTGCATGAGCTTTTCCGAGGCCTGCAATTCGCCTTCGGCGTGGATCACCTTGGCCCGGCGTTCCCGTTCGGCTTCGGCCTGTTTGGCAATGGCGCGGATCATCGATTCGTTGAGGTCGACGTGCTTGATCTCGACGTTCGCCACCTTGATGCCCCAGGCGTCGGTCTGGGCGTCCAGCACCTGCTGGATATCGGCGTTCAGGCGTTCGCGCTCGGCCAGCAGCTCGTCCAGCTCGTGCTTGCCCAGCACCGCGCGCAGGGTGGTCTGGGCCAGTTGGCTGGTGGCCATGAGGAAGTCCTCGACCTGGATAATCGCCTTCTGCGAGTCCAGCACACGGAAGTACAGCACGGCGTTGACCTTGACCGAGACGTTGTCGCGGGTGATCACATCCTGGGGCGGCACGTCGAGCACCACGGTGCGCAAGTCGACGCGGACCATCTGCTGGACGACCGGAATCAGCAGGACCAGCCCGGGCCCCTTGACCCGCCAGAAGCGCCCCAGTTGGAACACCACCCCGCGCTCGTATTCGCGCAGGATGCGAAACGTCGAGACCGCCAGCGCCAACAGCAGCGCCAGCAGCGCGCCAAAACCCAATTCCAGACCCATTTCATCCTCCTCGCGGCGCGGCCTCGGCCGTCGTCACTTCCAGAAGCAGCCCCTTGCGCGCCACCACCCGAACCCGTTGCCCGGTTTGCAGCGGTGTCGCGCTCAGGACCTGCCAGTGTTCGCCCTGCAACAGCACCCAGCCGTTGTAAGGGTTGCCCGTTTGCACCGCGGTGATCGCCGTTATGCTGCCCACCAGCCCAGCGTCGCCAGCCACCTGCTGGCGTTGTCGCGCACGCACCGCCATGCTCGCCAGCGTCGCCAGGAGCAGCGCACTGATTACCGCCAGGCTGACGATGAGCGGCAGGGGAATGCCGTAGCCCGGGACATCGGTGTCCATCAGGATCACCGCGCCGACCACAAAGGAGACGATGCCGCCGAAGCCGATGACGCCGAAGGTCGGTAGAAAAGCTTCGGCGACCATGAAGGCGATGCCCAGCAGGATCAGGGCCACGCCGGCGTAGTTCACCGGCAGCAACTGCAAGGCATACAGACCGAGCAGCAGGCAGATGCCGCCGAGCACGCCGGGCACCGCGGTGCCCGGGTTGACGAACTCGAAGAACAGCCCGTAGATGCCGATCATCATCAGGATCAGCGCGACGCTGGGGTGGGTGATGACCGACAGCAGCTGCGTGCGCCAGTCCGGGTCGTGATGGATCACCGCCGCGCCCAGGGTATGCAGCTGCACCGCCTGGCCGGCGGCGATGAGGAACTTGCCGTCGAGTTGCCTGAGCAGGCCGTTCAGGTCATCCGCGACATAGTCGACCACCTTCAGCTTCAAGGCTTCCTGGGCCGGCAGGCTGACGGCCTCGCGCACGGCCTGTTCCGCCCATTCGGCGTTGCGCCCGCGCAATTGCGCCAGGCCGCGGATATAGGCCGCGGCGTCGTTGATCTGTTTCTGGCTGAGGGTGTCGGGTTCCGGTTCCGGGTTCTTGTCCGAGCGTGGCGCGGCGGGCGGGTTGCCGCCCGGGTCGGGCTGCCCCGGCATGCCGACCCGCACCGGGGTGGCGGCCCCGAGGTTGGTGCCCGGGGCCATGGCGGCGATATGGCTGGCATACAGGATGTAGGTGCCGGCGCTGGCGGCGCGGGCGCCACTGGGGGCGACGTAACTGGCCACCGGCACCGGGCTGGCGAGGATCGCCTTGATGATCGAGCGCATCGAGGTGTCGAGACCGCCGGGGGTGTCGATGCCCAGCACCACCAGTTGGGCCTGTTCGTCGGCAGCCTTGTCCAGGCCGCGCACCACGTAGTCGGCGCTGGCGGGGCTGATCACATCGTTGACGGTGAGCACCACCACTGGCTTCACGGCCTGGGCGTGCCCGGTCGGCAGGCCGATCAGCACACCCAGCAGCAGCCCCTTCAGTGTCGCCCGCCACCCACGCTCGTTCATCCGACCCTCCTGGAGAGTCATGTGCCTCGGTTGCCAGCCGTTCGCTGGCTTTGTCCTTGAGTCTAGTAGAGCGTGGGATTGAGCAAATTTTGAACAACCTCATGCTCGCGTGCCGTTCGGAAGTTCGTCAGTGGGCGAGGGCGGCGCGGCCTAGACTTTGGGGAGGGAGTGACAGTCGTTAACCCATCGTCCTGCAAAGCCGTTCAGGACACCGAGGTGCATCATGCGTATGGCAAAAACCGTGCAACGCAGCCTGGAACAGGCGCATTGCGATTTTGACGTGGTGGCTCATCCACATTCGTCGAGCAGCCTGGAGACCGCCCGGGTCGCGGGAGTTCCCGCCGAACGCGTGGCCAAGTCGGTGATCCTCGACGACAGTCACGGCCACTACCTGATGGCCGTGCTGCCGGCCAGCCGCCACCTGGATCTGAGCAAGGTGCGCGGCAGCAACGAATGGCAGATCACCCGGGAAAGCACCCTGGCGCATCTGTTCAACGATTGCGAACGCGGCGCGGTACCGGCCCTGGGCGAATCCTATGGGCTGGACGTGGTGATCGATCCGATGCTGACCCGGCAGAAAGACATCTACCTGGAAGCCGGCAACCACAACAACCTGGTGCATCTGAGCATGGACGAGTACCTGAAAATGGTGCCTCATGCCGAGGTGTGCGAGGTCAGCTACTAGCGCCGTCGGTGCCTGTAGCGACCCTTTGCTGGTTGGCCCGCTCCTGCAGGCTGTTTCTGCAGGAGCGCGGCTGCACGCGATCGACTGCGCGGCAGTCGTCCGACATTCCCGACCCATTCAGGAGCCCCCCATGGAATCCCCATCCCACAGCCTGCCTGCCCTGTTCAAACAACTCGGTCTGTCCGACGACCCCGTGGACATCGACCGTTTCATCGCCACCCATTCACCGCTCAAGCCGGAACTGCACCTGGCGGATGCCTTCTTCTGGACCCCCAGCCAGGCGGATTTCCTGCGCGACGAGATCCTCGACGACGCCGACTGGGCGGAAGTGGTGGATCAGCTGGATGTGTTGTTGAGGAAGGGGCGGGGGGGTTGAGGCAAGTGGATTGATGTCGTCATGTAAATAGACCAGAATTAAGACCAAATTAGAGGTCTTAATTATGCAAAGCGTATTGGCTGATAAAGCTGTCAGCGTGTCTGAACTGAAAAAAAATCCTTCGGCTGTCCTGAACGGCGCACAGGGTGGTGCGGTTGCGGTGCTCAATCACAACCGGGTCATGGGCTATATGGTCCCGGCCGACGTGTTTGAAGCCATGATGGAGCGTCTTGACGATCTTGAACTGGCGGAGATTGTCCGTGCCCGTCGTCACGAGACCCCGGTCCCGGTAAATCTGGATGACTTATAAGCTCCAGTTCCTGCCTTCGGCGCGCAAGGAATGGGACAAGCTCGGTCATACCCTGCGCGAGCAATTCAAGAGGAAGCTGGCCGAGCGCCTGGAAATGCCGCGGGTGCCCGCGGACGCCCTTCACGGTATGGCGGACTGCTACAAGATCAAGCTCAAGGCCTCTGGCTATCGCCTGGTTTACCAAGTGATCGAGGATCAGGTCGTGGTTTCGGTGGTGGCCGTGGGCAAACATGAACGCAGTGCCGTGTATGAGCGGGCCCGAAAGCGCTGAGGCGTTTTCGGGTCAATGGTCGTTCAATTGTTTCAAAACTTGACTGAGATTATCCTCCCCATGCACCATTGATAGTTAGCAAACTAACTGTGTGCGAACTTTCCTTTGCCCGACTCTCTTGAATCACTCCAGATGAATATCAGCAGTGGCATGGTGGTCGCCGCCCGGCATTGGCGGCGGATCTGCCAGAGCACGCTGGTCAACTATGGAATCTCCGAAGCCTGCGCCGTGCCCCTGCTGATGATCGGGCGCCTGGGCGAGGGCGTGCGCCAGGTGACGGTGGCGCAGGCGGCGGGGATGGAAAGCCCGTCCCTGGTGCGTCTGCTGGACCAGCTGTGCAACGCCGGTTACGCCATACGCTCTGAAGATCCCCACGATCGCCGGGCCAAATGCCTGAGCCTGACCGACACCGGCCGCGAACTGGTGCAGTCGGTGGAAGCCGAATTGGTGCGCCTGCGCCGCGAGGTGCTGGAAGGCATCACAGCAGCGGACCTGGAGGCTGCGTTGAAGGTAATCCGCGCCTTCGAGTCGGCTGCCCAGCTGCCGGTGGTGCCGTCTTGAGCGGATTCTTCACCGGCGTCCCCCCCGCGCGCGACTGGTTCTACGGCGTGCGCACCTTTGCCGCGTCGATGATCGCGCTGTACATCGCCATGCTCATGCAGATGCCGCGTCCGTACTGGGCGATGGCCACGGTGTACATCGTCTCCAGCCCGTTCGTCGGGCCCACCAGTTCCAAGGCGCTGTACCGCGCGATCGGCACCTTGCTCGGTGCCTCGGCGGCGGTGCTGTTCGTGCCGATGTTCGTGCAGAGCCCCTATCTGCTGGTGGTGATCATCGCCCTGTGGACCGGGATCCTGCTGTTTCTCTCCCTGCACCTGCGTACCGCCAACAGCTATGCGTTGATGCTGGCCGGCTACAGCCTGCCGCTGATCGCCCTGCCGGTGGTGGATAACCCGCTGGGGGTGTGGGACGTGGCGGAGGCGCGCACCGAGGAGATCTTCCTCGGCATCGTCTGCGCGGCCGTGATCGGCAGCATGTTCTGGCCACGGCGGCTGGCGCCGGTGTTCGTCGATTCGGCGGGCAAATGGTTCGCTGATGCGTCCACCTACAGCCAGCGTTTTCTCAGCCGCGACGTGCGGCCCGAAGAAGTCAGTGCCTTGCGCGCATCCATGGTCGCCACCTTCAACAGCCTGGAGCTGATGATCGGCCAGTTGCCCCACGAAGGCGCGCGTCCGCAGACCGTGCGCAATACCAAGGAACTGCGCGGGCGCATGATCCACCTGCTGCCCGTGGTCGATGCCCTGGACGATGCCTTGTACGCCCTGGAGCGACGTACCCCGGAGCTGGTGGATAAGTTCGCGCCGCTGCTGGCCCAGGCCGGGCAATGGCTGGAAAGCACCGCCCAGGGCGCTTCGGTCGAGCGCTGGCAGGCTCTGCGTGGCCAGCTCGAAGCGCTGCAACCCGATGCCGAAGCCCTCGACGACCGGCGCCAGTTGCTGTTTTCCAACGCCCTGTACCGCCTCGGCGAGTGGATCGACCTGTGGCAGGACTGCCGCAGCCTGCAACACGCCATCCAGTGCGAAAGCCAGGACATCTGGCGCGCGGTCTATCGCCACTGGCGCCTGGGCCGTCTGACGCCGTTCCTCGACCGCGGGCTGATGCTGTATTCGGTGGCCTCCACGGTCCTGGCGATCATCGTCGCCTCGGTGCTGTGGATCCTGCTGGGCTGGACCGACGGCGGCAGCGCGGTGATCCTCGCGGCGGTGGCCTGCAGCTTCTTCGCCTCGATGGACGACCCGGCGCCGCAGATCTACCGGTTCTTCTTCTGGACCGCGATGTCGGTGCTGTTCGCCAGCCTCTACCTGTTCCTGATCCTGCCCAACCTGCACGATTTCCCGATGCTGGTATTGGCCTTCGCCGTGCCGTTCATCTGCGTCGGCACCCTGACGGTACAGCCGCGTTTTTACCTGGGCATGCTGCTGACCATCGTCAACACCTCGTCCTTCATCAGCATCCAGGGCGCCTACGACGCCGACTTCATGAGCTTCGCCAATTCCAACCTGGCCGGGCCCATGGGCCTGCTGTTCGCCTTTGTCTGGACCCTGGTCGCGCGGCCGTTCGGTTCGGAGCTGGCGGCCAAGCGCCTGACCCGTTTCAGCTGGCAGGACATCGTCGGCATGACCGAACCGGCCAACCTGGCCGAACACCGCCATCTGGGCGTGCAGATGCTCGACCGCCTGATGCAGCACCTGCCGCGGCTGGCCATGACCGGCCAGGACACCGGCGTCGCCCTGCGCGAAGTGCGCGTTGGCCTGAACCTGCTGGACCTGCTGGCCTACGCCCCGCGGGCCCAGGGCAACGCGCAGGCGCTGCTGCGCCAAGTGGTGGCCGAGGTCGGCGCCTACTTCAAGGCCTGCCTCAAGGCCGGCGAACGCCTGCCGGCGCCGAGCGGCCTGCTGATGACCCTGGACCGCGCCCGCCGCACCCTGGATGCCCGCAGCCAGGACGACCGCGAAACCCGTTTGCACCTGCTGCACGCCCTCAGCGGCCTGCGCCTGGCCCTGCTGCCCGGCGTGGAGTTCGTCGGCGGTGGCGAGCTTGAAGAACCGCTGCCCCATGGCATCGATGGAGCGCCTTTATGATCGGTGACCTGGATATCAGCGGGGTGTTTTTGCCCACGCTGCTGGTGCTGATGGGCCTTACCTATGGCTTGTACCTGGTGGTCCACGGGCTGCTGACGCGCCTGCATTTTTATCGCCTGGTCTGGCACCGGGCTTTGTTCAACGTTGGTCTGTACGCTTTGCTGCTCGGCGCCGTGGACTCACTCAGTCGATACCTGATGACATGAAAAAACCTTTATTGACCATCGGCCGTGTGGTCCTGACCTTGCTGGTGGTGAGCTTCGCGGTCGTGGTGGTCTGGCGCATGGTGATGTATTACATGTTCGCGCCCTGGACCCGGGACGGGCATATCCGTGCCGACATCGTGCAGATCGCTCCGGACGTCTCCGGGCTGATCCAGCAGGTGCAGGTGCGGGACAACCAGCTGGTCAAGCGCGGCCAGGTGCTGTTCAGCATCGACCAGGACCGTTTCAGCCTGGCCCTGCGCCAGGCCAAGGCGTCCCTGGCCGACCGCCAGGAAACCCTGGCCCAGGCCCAGCGCGAGGCCAAGCGCAACCTCGGCCTGGGCAACCTGGTGCCGCGCGAGCAACTGGAGGAAAGCCAGTCCCGCGTGGCCCGTGCCCAGTCGGCCCTGGCCGAAGCCCAGGTGGCGGTGGACAGCGCCCAGCTGAACCTCGACCGTTCGGTGATCCGCAGCCCGGTGGATGGCTACGTCAACGACCGCGCGCCGCGCACCCAGGAATTCGTCACCGCCGGTCGCCCGGTGTTGTCGGTGGTGGACAGCAACTCCTTCCACATCGACGGTTATTTCGAAGAAACCAAGCTCGACGGCATTCACATCGGCCAGAGCGTCGATATCCGGGTGATCGGCGATCGCGCGCGGCTGCGCGGGCATGTCGAAAGCATCGTTGCCGGCATCGAGGACCGCGACCGCAGCAGCGGCTCCAACCTGCTGCCCAATGTCAACCCAGCCTTCAGCTGGGTGCGCCTGGCCCAGCGGATTCCGGTGCGCATTGCCTTCGACGAGGTGCCGGAAGACTTCCGCATGATCGCCGGGCGCACCGCCACCGTGTCGATCATCGACGATCAGGCGCCAACCCGGTCGGAGCCGGCGCAATGAACAGCGCCCTGCGTTTGGCCACGGCCGGGCTCGGTTTGTTGCTGTCGGCCTGCCAGATGGTCGGCCCGGACTACCGGCTGCCGGACGACGCGGCGCTGCATCGCAGCGATTTGCAGGGCGACCTGGCCGGTTCGAGCGACAGCGTGGTCTCGGCGCCGGTCCCGGCAGACTGGTGGCGTTTGTACCAGGATCCGCGCCTGGACCAACTGGTGCAGCAGGCCATGGCCTCCAACACCGACCTGCGGGTCGCGGCGGCCAACCTGGCGCGGGCCCGCGCCCAGGTCGACGAGGCCCAGGCGGCCGGCGGCTGGAGCGGCGGGGCCAAGGCCGGGGTCGAGCGTTTGCAGGAGTCCGGCGAGGCCTTCCTGCTGCCGGAAAAAGTGCCGGTGGCCAACGTCGGCAACCTGTCCGTCAGCACCTCTTATCAGTTCGACCTGTTCGGCACCCTGCAGCGCGGCATCGAGGCGGCCAAGGCCAACGCCGACGCGACCCAGGCGGCGGCCGATACCGCGCGCATCACCCTGGTGGCGGATGTGGTGCGGGCCTACACGCAGGTCTGCGCGGCCAACGAAGAGCGCGAGATCGCCGAGCACTCCCTGGACCTGCAAGCCCAGAGCACCGAACTCACCCAGCGCCTGCGCGACGCCGGGCGCGGCGACGAAACCCAGGTCACCCGTTCCCAGACCCAGTTCAAATCCCTGCGCGCCGAACTGCCGCGCTACGAGGCGGCGCGCCAGTCGGCGCTGTTCCGCTTGTCGATGCTGCTGGCCAAACCGGTGGAGCAACTGCCCGCTGGCACCGGCAGTTGCGCCGAGTTGCCGCACATTGCGCAATTGTTGCCGGTGGGTGACGGCGCGGCGCTGCTCAAGCGCCGTCCGGATGTCCGCCAGGCCGAGCGCCGGCTGGCCGCCGCCACCGCAGAAATCGGCGTGGCCACCGGCGCCCTGTACCCGGACATCAGTATCGGCGCGACCGTTGGCACCGTGGGCATCGTCGACAACCTCGGCAAGCCCTCCACCAACCGCTGGGGATTTGGCCCGCTGATCAGCTGGACGGTACCGGCCAACGGTGCCCGCGAACGCATTCATCAGGCCGAAGCCGCCAGCCAGGGCGCCCTGGCGCATTTCGACGGGGTGGTGCTCAACGCGATCCGCGAAACCCAGACCGGCCTGGCCCAATACAGCGCCCAGCTGCAACGCCGAGACGCCCTGGCCGATGCCGAGCAGTCGGCGCGGCAGGCCGCCGACCAGACCCATCGCTTCTTCCAGGCCGGCCGCGAGTCGTTCCTCGCCGACCTGCAGGCGACCCGCACCTATACCGACGTACGGGCCCAACTGGCGGCGGCCAACACCCAGGTGGCGATGAGTCAGATCGACCTGTTCCTGGCCCTGGGTGGTGGCTGGGAAAGCGGACGAACGCAAGCCTCGAACCCCGGCAAACCCTGAGGCCGTTGCTATGCTTTGATCAGTTGGGTGAGCACCTTGCGTCCAGTGCTCGGCCAGCGGTCAGGCACGTGATGGTCATGGGGATTCGAATAATGAAAAACCCTTATGCTCTCGGCTTCTGGTGCGCCATCGTTGCACTGGTGCTGCTTTCTGCGACTTATTTCTACGGTGTCATGCTGGCGCACCAGATCGACAAGGCAATGATCTTTCTCGACAGCGCCAGCGCGCTGATTGCGGTGAGCGCCATCGTCTTCGTGGCCTGGACGTCGTTCCAGACCCAGAAAATCAAGAAAAAACAGCTGGAGCAGGGCAAGACCCTGGTGGCGATCTGGGACACCAAAGTCGCCCTGCGCCGGGTCGAAACCGTGTTCGACCGTTACTTCTGGGGCAGTTACTGGCAGCCGGGGCGGACCTTTCAGGAAGTCATGGGCGAGTTGACCGGCACCCCCCTGGAGAAAAGCCTCGAAGCCCTGAAAAAACAGTGCGTACTGCTGGATAAACAGGCTGCGGACGGTCGCCACTGGCTGAACAACGCCCGCGAACTGTCCGACGTCGCCGCCGCCATGGCCCGCGAGCGTTATCAACTGGACTTCTGCGACCCGCGTTCGGAAACGCCGGGCGGCGCGGTGATCAACCGCGATTTCGAAGTGCTGGTCTACACCTGGACCGCCCGCCTGAAAAGCTTCGATCATCAGCTCGACGCGCTGGAAGTCGAATACTCCGAACATGCGTAGCGGCCGAAGGGAGGCACGCAAACCCTGTAGCCGCTGCCGAGCCCGCGAGGCTGCGATCGGTTTGGGCGGCATTCCGACGCAGCAACCGCAAAACCTGAATCCGCGGTCCACCTGGAAAAACGCGTCGCCTGGCCTGGCGACTGCTACGTCGGAATGCCGCCCAAGTCGATCGCAGGCTGCGCCAGCGGCTACAGGAACCGTCCCGCACGTTCACTACTTTTCACATGGAAAGGTTGGGCCGCCCGGCCTGGCCGGTGCTAATCTTCGGCAGTTTTACGCACAGTCGAGCCACAACCCGTACCGGGTTCAGGGAAGACGACCACACATTCAACAACGGATCGATCGGGTCAAATAATGAATAAATCAGCAGGCGTACTGTTAGGAATCGTCGTCGCAGTGGGCGCTATCAGCGCCGGCGGCGCCTGGTATACCGGGACCAAGCTGGAAGGGGTGCTGCAAACCTCTATCGCTGATGCCAACAAGGAACTCCAGGCGGCCATGGTCGGTTCCAACGGTACCGCCAGCCTGGAGCTGGTATCGCTGGAGCGCAATCTGTTCAGCAGCACCGCGCGCTACCGCCTCAAGGGCCAGGGCGAGATGTTCGGCGACAGCGCCGAGGGCGTCGAACTGGTGTTCGTCGACCGTATCGAACACGGCCCGCTGCCGTTCTCGCGCCTGATGACCCTGAAATGGCTGCCGGTCATGGCCACCAGTCACTACGAGCTGGAAAAGAACGCCCTGACCGAAAAATGGTTCGCCGCCACCAAGGATGTTTCCCCGCTCAAGGGCGTGGTCAACCTGGGTTACGACCGTTCCGCCACCGGCAACCTGGAGTTGCTGCCGCTGGACACGGCCCTGGACGACAAGTCGACCCTCAAGTTCTCCGGCCTGAAGCTGGACCTCTCGACCAGCGCCCAAGCGCAGAAGGTCAAGGCCGAAGGCTACATGGACAGCCTCAAGCTCAACAGCGTCGCCGAAGACCAGACCCCTGTGCAGGTCGAGCTCAACGGCCTGACCCTGGCCAGCAACCTGACCAAGAGCAACTATGGCTTCTACGTCGGCGACAACACCCTGGAGCTGACCAGCACCAAGGCCACGTTCGGCGAGAAACAGTCGGTGCTCAGCTTCAAGAATTCGCAGATCAAGAGCGCCACCGACGAGAAGGGCGCCCACCTGGCCGGTCGTGCCGACTACAAGATCAGCGAAGTCGCCCTCAACGGCAAAGCCGTCGGTTCGGCGCAAATGGCCTGGAGCATGAAGAACCTCGACATCGCCTCCGGCATGTCGCTGATGCAGGTCTACCAGAACAAGCTGCAACCCTACGAAGACGCCGTCGCCGCGGCCGAAGCCGCCGGGGAGCCAGCGCCCGAGCTGAACCTGAGCGAGGCCGAGCAGGCCCAGGTCAAGGCTGACCTGGACAAGCTGCTGGCTGCCCAGCCGCACATCGCCCTGGAAAACCTCTCGTTCAAGACCGCCAACGGCGAAAGCCGCCTGAGCCTGGTGGTGGACCTGAACAAGCCGCAATCCATGGATCTGCCGCCGGCCGAACTGAGCAAGCAACTGCTCACCCAGCTGAACCTGAACCTGCTGCTGTCCAAGCCGATGATCGCCGACGTGGCGGCGTTGCAGGCGCAACTGGACGGTGTGACCGACGCCAAGGCGATCGCCGACCAGGGCAGCATGGCCGCCGACATGGTCAGCGGCATGGCGCTGGGTACCCAGCTGGCCAAGCTGGAAGGCAACGACATCGTCTCCAAGGTGCGCTACGCCAATAACGAAGTGGACTTCAACGGCCAGAAAATGACGCCTGAGCAGTTCGTCGGTTTTGTCATGAGCAAACTGGGACCGGTCACCATCCAGTAAGCCTCGAAAACCCTCTTCGCGGGGTTTTCAGCCAGAAACGCCCGGCCTCCGTAGCACGGATCTGCCGGGCGTTTTTTTGTCTGCATCCGACGGCAGAACCCCCACCCAGAGCCTCCCTGAACATGGCTACAGGCCACGTCGTTCGCGGATTCGGGCAGAAACGAATCTGAAGAAATATTACATTTGCGCATCTGCATCAGCCTTGCGTGGAAGACTCCGCCCCAATCTGGCCGAGTCATCTGATTCGGCTTCCTGGCACGTATCAGGCGGGGGGACACAAGACCCCGGCTAGCCATGTAAGGACGCTGAAGAAAATGCCGCCCATTGTTCACCCCGTTCGCCTTTATGGTTTGCGACCGCTGTTTCGCCTGGCGTTATGCAGCCAATTGCTGTGGCCGACCCTGGCCCTTGCCGACCCGGCGTACGACCGCCTGATTCTCGACGCCCGCGCCGGCAGCTATGCGCCAGCCCTGAGCCATTTGCGCCAGGTGCCGGCCGAGCGCCTGAACACCGGGCTGGTCAGCGACCACCTGCAGATCGCCAGCTGGGCCGGCCTTGACGCCGAGGTGGTGAATGTCTATGAAACCCAGGCCCGTGGCCGGGTGCTGCCGATCCAGGCGCTGACCGCCACCGCCCGTGCCTACCGTAATCTGCAGCGCTGGGACTCGGCGATCCTGGTCTACCGCCTGGCCCTCGAACGCGACCCGCGCAATCCCGACCTGCAACTGGGCCTGGCCCTGACCCAGGCCGACGCCGGCAAGCCCGAGGAAGCCGTGCGTCGCGCCCGCGAGCTGGTGGCGGCCAAGCCTGACGATGCCACCCGCCGCCTGGCCCTGGGCTACGCCCTGACCCGCGCCGGTTCGCCGTATGACGCGTTGTTCGAGTTCGACCAGGCGTTCATCCGCGCCGGCACCCGACCGGAAGTCGCCCGCGAATACGTATTCGCCCTGCAACGGGCACGCCTGCCGGAACCGGCCTTGCGCCTGGCCCGCCAGCGCCCGGGGCTGATCGATCCCGTCATAGAACGTCGCCTGCAAGGCGACCTGGCCGCCGAGCGCGTGCGCCTGGCCGAGCTGGCCACCCGCAGCGAGAAAGAGCGTTATGTCATCGCCGACCGCGCCCTGGCCGATTACGACCAGTTGCTCGCCACCTGGACCCCGGACCCGGCGGCCAAGGACGACGTGACCCGCTGGCGCATCGACCGCATGGGCGCGCTCAAGGCCCGGGCGCGCACCGCCCAGGTGATCGACCAATACCACAAGCTGACCGCCGAAGACGTGGCCATCCCCACCTACGCCCTGCGCTGGGTGGCGGCCTCCTACCTGGACCAGCGCCAGCCGGAGATCGCCAGCGACCTCTATCGCCAGGTGCTGGCGGCGCCGGATGCCGATGTCAGCGACCGCGTCGAAGACAGCACCGCGCTGTATTACGCCTTGCTGGAAAGCGACCGCCCACAGGAGGCGCAACAGGTCGCCGACGACCTGGCCAGGAACCAGAAACCGCGGGTCGAGCTCAAGGGCTTGCCGGTGGGCAACCCCAACGATGAATGGATGGACGCCCAGCAACTCGCCGCGCAGTCCGGCACCTACAGCGCCGACCTGCCGGGCAGCGAGCAGCGCCTGGCCAGCCTGGTGGACCAGGCGCCGGGCAATATCGGCCTGCGCGTGGCCCAGGCCAACCTGTACCAGGCCCGGGACTGGCCGCGTCGCGCCGAGGGCCTGCTCAAGGAAACCGAGAGCATGGCGCCGCGCGATGTCGGCCTCGAGGTCGCCCAGGGCCACACCGCCCAGGACCTGCAGGAATGGCGTCAGCTCGATGCCCTGACCGACGACGTGGTGCAGCGTTATCCCGACAACCGTCAGGTGCAGCGCCTGGCCCGCCAGCGCCAAGTGCACGACATGGCCGAGCTGCGGGTCGAGACCTATGGCGGCAAGAGCTACGGCGGCGGCAACAGCGGCGCCGGCGCGGTTTCCGGCAGCAAGGATTTCGGCATCGAGACGGTGCTCTACAGCCCGCCGATCGATGAAGACTGGCGGCTGTTCGGCGGCCTCGGCTATGCCACCGGCGACTTCCAGGAAGGCACCGGGCATCACCGCTGGCAGCGTATTGGCGTGGAGCGGCGGACCCGCGACATGACCCTGGAAGCGGAAGTCTCCAACCACTCCTACGGCTTCGACGACAAGCAGGGCGCGCGGCTGTCCCTGGCCCGCGACATCGACGATCACTGGCAGTACGGCGGCAGCCTGGAATACCTCTCGGCCAATACCCCGCTGCGGGCGCTCAACAGCAACATCTACGCCAATGGCGGCAGCGCGTTCCTGCGCTGGCGGGCCAACGAGAGCCGTGAATGGCGGCTGGCCCTGAGCCCCTCGCATTTCAGCGACGGCAACAACCGTTTCGAGGCCCTGCTCACCGGTCGCGAGGGCGTCTATGCCACGCCGCATGTGCAGGTCGACCTGGGCCTGGAAGTCGGCGCCAGCCGCAACACCAAGGAAGACACGCCCTACTTCAACCCCAGGTCGGACTTCACGGTGCTGCCGACGGTGAACGTCAACCACGTGCTCTATCACCGCTACGAAACCTCCTGGAGCCAGCAGTTCCAGGTGGGCGCCGGTACCTACAGCCAGCGCGATTACTCCACCGGGGCGATCGGCCTGCTCAGCTATGGCCAGCGGGTGACCTGGAATGACGTGTTCGAAGCCGGGGCCGCCCTGAGCGTGCTCAACCGGCCTTACGACGGCGACCGGGAAACCGACCTGCGCCTGCTCCTCGACCTTACCTATCGCTTCTAGAAGAGTCCGAAGATGCCTCCGATGACCCGTTGCATCCTCCTGCTGGGAGCCCTGATTCTCAGCGCCTGCGCCCAGCCCGCCGCGGATTTCCTGCCGCCGGCGCAGCGCCCCGTGCCCGCCAGCGAAACCCCGTGGCCGAAAAACCACGTGCTGGGCATTGCCTACCACGACGTCGAAGACCGCGACCCCGACCAGGCGGTGGTGGCCGTGCGCACCGAACGCTTGATCGAACAGCTGGCCTGGCTGCGCGAGAACGGCTACCAGCCGGTCACCGTGGACCAGATCATGGCGGCGCGCAAAGGCGGCCCCGAGCTGCCGGCCAAGGCCGTGCTGCTGAGCTTCGATGACGGTTATGCGAGCTTCTACACCCGCGTGCTGCCGGTGCTGCGCAGCTACAACTGGCATGCCCTGCTGGCGCCGGTGGGGGCGTGGGTCGATACCCCGCTGAACCAGCCGGTGGACTTTGCCGGCACCCCGCGCAAGCGCTCGGACTTCCTGACCTGGCAGCAGGTCCGCGAGATTTCCCGTTCCGGCCTGGTGGAAATCGCCGCCCACACCGATGCCAACCACAAGGGCGTGTTGGCCAACCCCCAGGGCAACCTGCAACCGGCCGCCGCCACCCGGCGTTATGACGCCAGCAGCGGGCGCTATGAAAGCGAGGCCGAGTTCGAGGCGCGCCTGCGCAGCGACGTGGCGGCCATTTCGAAAAAAATCCGCGCCGCCACCGGCTACAGCCCGCGCGTCTGGGTCTGGCCCTACGGCGCCGCCGACGGCACCGCGCTGCGGGTGGTGGGCGAGCAGGGCTACGACATGGCCCTGACCCTCGACGACGGCCTCGATGCCCTCGACAACCTGATGAGCAGCCCGCGGTTCCTGGTGTCCTCGGACCCGGATGGCATCCACTTCTCCAACAGCATCGTCGGCGTCGAAGCCAGCAACCCGATGCGCGTGGCCCATGTCGACCTGGACAACGTCTACGACCCGGACCCGCAGCAGCAGGAAATCAACCTCGGCAAGCTGGTCCAGCGCATGGCCGACCTGGGCGTGAATACCGTGTTCCTGCAAGCCTTCGCCGACCCCAAGGGCGATGGCCTGGTGCACTCGCTGTACTTCGCCAACCGTCACCTGCCGGTGCGCGCCGACATCTTCGATCGGGTCGCCTGGCAACTGCGCACCCGGGCCAACGTCAAGGTCTTCGCCTGGATGCCGGTGCTGAGTTTCGCCCTCGACCCGAGCCTGCCGCGCGTGACCCGCTGGGACCCGGAAACCGGTCAGGTCGCGGCCGACCCCGACCAGTACCGGCGCCTGTCGCCGTTCGACCCGAAGGTGCGGCGCATCATCGGTGAGATCTACGAAGACGTGGCGCGCCTGACCTCGGTGGACGGCATCCTCTACCACGACGACGCGGTGTTCTCCGATTTCGAAGACGCCAGCCCCGCAGCGCTGCGTACCTACGCCGCCAACGGCCTGCCCGGTTCGATCGCCGCCTTGCGCGCCGATCCGGCGACCCTGCAGCGCTGGACCCGCTTCAAGAGCCGCTACCTGATCGACTTCACCCATGAGCTGACCGCCAAGGTCAAGGCGATCCGCGGGCCGCAGGTGCTGACTGCGCGCAACCTGTTCGCCGAGCCGATGCTCAACCCGCAGAGCGAAGCCTGGTTCGCCCAGAACCTCGACGACTTCCTCGCCAACTACGACTGGACCGCGCCGATGGCCATGCCGTTGATGGAGGGCCAGCAACGCAAGGCTTCCGGCGCCTGGCTGGAGCAACTGGTGGCCACGGTCAAGGCACGCCCCGGCGCGCTCAACCGTACCGTCTTCGAACTGCAGGCCCGGGACTGGGCACAAAAACCGGCGAGCGATATCGACGCCGCGCAGATGGCCGACTGGATGGGCCGACTCAAGCGCCAGGGCGCGACCAGTTTCGGCTACTACCCGGATAACTTTCTCGAGAACTCGCCGGACTTGAAGACCATCCGTCCTGCGCTCTCCACCAAGTGGAATCCTTAAATCATGTTGGATCGACTGCTAGCCCTGCTCGTTCTGGCGATTGTCCTCGGTGTGCCGCTGGGCCTGATCTTCCTGGTGACCGGCCAGTTCCTGATGGACTTCGTGTTCTTCTACCCGCTGTTCATGTCCGGCCTGTGGATCGCCGGCGGCCTGTACTTCTGGCTGCACTGGGAACGCCACTGGCCCTGGAAGGACGACACCTTGCCGCCGGCGCTGGCGGGCGAGCCGCTGATCAGCATCCTGATCCCTTGCTACAACGAGGGCGACAACGCGGCGGACACCATCCACGCGGCGCTGGCCCAGCACTACCCGAACATCGAAGTCATCGCGATCAACGACGGCTCCAAGGACAACACCGCGCAAGTGCTGGACGCCCTGGCGCTGGAGGATCCACGGCTGCGGGTGGTGCACCTGGCCCAAAACCAGGGCAAGGCCGTGGCCCTGCGCATGGGTGCCGTGGCGGCGCGCAGCGAATACCTGGTGTGCATTGACGGTGACGCGCTGCTGGCGCCGAACACCGCGGCCTACCTGGTGGCGCCGCTGCTGGAGAATGCGCGCCTGGGCGCGGTGACCGGCAACCCGCGGATCCGCACCCGCTCGACCCTGGTGGGCCGGGTCCAGGTGGGCGAGTTCTCCTCGATCATCGGCCTGATCAAGCGCACCCAGCGGGTGTTCGGGCGGATTTTCACGGTCTCCGGGGTGATTGTCGCCTTCCGCCGCTCGGCCCTGCACCGGGTCGGCTACTGGAGCCCGGACATGATCACCGAAGACATCGACATCAGCTGGAAGCTGCAACTCGATCACTGGAGCATCTTCTACGAGCCACGGGCGCTGTGCTGGATCCTCATGCCGGAAACCCTGCACGGCCTGTGGAAGCAGCGCTTGCGCTGGGCCCAGGGCGGCGCCGAGGTGCTGTTCAAGAACATCCGCGGGATCTGGCAATGGCGCCACCGCTACCTCTGGCCGCTGCTGTTCGAATACTGCCTGTCCACCGGCTGGGCCTTCACCTTCCTGCTGTCGGTGATCTTCTGGGGCGTCGGCAAGTTCATCGTCATGCCCGAGGCCATCGCCGTCGACCGCCTGATGCCGCCGGCCTTCACCGGGCTGGTGCTGGCGATGGTCTGCCTGCTGCAGTTCGCGGTCAGCATCCTGATCGATCGCCGGTATGAAAAGGGCTTGGGCAAGACCATGTTCTGGGTGGTCTGGTACCCCCTGGTGTTCTGGCTCGTCAGCCTGTTCACCACCCTTGTCAGTTTCCCCAAGGTGCTGTTCAGCCAACACCAGAAGCGTGCGCGCTGGGTCAGCCCCGACCGTGGCATCAAGCCCATAGATGATGAAGAGGAGGCTCGCTGATGAAGATCATCAGAACCCGTCAACGCCCAGTGCTGGTGCTCGTCGATGCGGCGTTCACCGTGCTGGCCTGGATCGGCCTGGTGTACCTGCTGGTACGCGGCCTGTGGCCGCTGATCGACACCCACGACGGCCCGCGTATCGAAATCGGCGTGCTCGAGGCGCTCGGCACCTTGCAGATCTACCTGTGGGTGGCCCTGCTCAACGCCGCCGTGCTGATCCTCTGGGCGCGTTACCAGCAGCGCAAGAGCAAAAGCTTTGCCCGGCGCCGCCTGCCGTCGCCGGCGGTGGACGACCGGCACCTGAGCGAAAGCTTCAAGCTCAGCGCCGCCAACTTTGCGCGCATGCGCCAGCCCGGGACCATGACGGTGCACAACGACGAGGAGGGCGGCATCAGCCTTGTCACCACCGGCTTCATGCGCCTCAACGCCGAACGTGCGCCGCATGCGCCGTTGCTGGCGGATGCCGTGCAACGCTGATTCAGCCGCTGATTGAAGGTGGCAGGGTCAGGGCGACCGGGTAACAATTCCGGTTGCCGTCGAAAAAAGCCCCGGAGCTGAAAAAAAACCGGGGTTTTTTCGTTTACAAGCGGCTGCGGCTCAAGCTCAATCAGCCTCCAAGCTCCAAGCTCCAAGCTCCAAGCTCCAAGCTCCAAGCGCGACGCTTCGTCGCGCAGCTATAGTCTCCAGGCTCCTGTTTCCAGGCTCCGATGAACCCATTCGCAGAAGGTGCTCGCGTATGTCCCGTTTTGCTTCTCTCAATACCTGGCTGGCCGCCAGCGCCGTCCTGCTGTGCCTGCAGTTGCCGGCCCAGGCCCAGGAGCGTTTCACCCTGAACGTGCCCGGTGTCTCGGACAACCGCCTGTTCACCCCGGCCAGCGCCAGCGATGCCAAGGGCTGTGGCGGGCATAACCTGTCGCCGGCCCTGGCCTGGACCGCCGGCCCCGAAGGCACCCGCAGCTACGCCATCGTGATGCACGACCCGGACGGCGCCAAAGGCCAGGGTATCGATCACTGGGTGCATTACGGGATCAAGGCCACGACCCGGCAGATCGCCGCGGGCGCGGGGGCCAAGGGCACCCTGGAAGGGCTGGGAGGCACCAACAGCAAAGGCACCACCACCTACGTCGGCCCGTGCCCGCCGGTGGGCGACAGCGCGCACCACTACATCATCCAGATCTACGCCCTGGAGCTGGCGCCCGACGCCTTGCCGGCCGGCCTGACCCGCGCCCAGCTGCTGGAGAAGATCAACGGCCACGTGCTGCGTAACAGCAGCGTGGTGCGGCGCTACCTGCGCTAAGAAAAAAAATTTCCGGGGCTTAACCCGAATCGCCCAGGGGCTTCGTCTGAAGGGGGGAATGGATCAATTTCTCCCGAGGTCAGCCCCCATGTTCCTTCCTCCGTACTACCTTCGCCCCGCCGTTCAGGGGTGCGCCGCCGGGTTGCTGTTGGCCATGGCCGGTTGCGGCCCTTCCGCGCCGGATACCCGGGGCGCTGCCTTGCCCGTCGAGGACGCGGTCGCACCCCAGGCCGCCGCGCCCTCGCCGAGCGAGGCCCAGCGCGCCGATGTGATCCTGGCCGGATCCAACAACGCCAAGGCGCTCGCCCCGACGCCCCTGCACACCTCGATGATGACGCGCGAATCGCTGCCCGCCGGCTATCGCGCCGAGCCGCGGGAGCAGTACCAGAACCTGCCGGACAACCCGATCCAGAGCGTGGCGCAGGCCCCGGTCTCGACCTTCAGCGTCGACGTCGATACCGGCGCCTACGCCAACGTCCGGCGCCTGCTCAACCAGGGCAGCCTGCCGCCGCAAGGCGCGGTGCGCCTGGAGGAGCTGGTCAATTACTTCCCCTACGATTACGCCCTGCCCGGCGATGGTTCGCCGTTTGGCGTGACCACCGAGATCGCGCCGTCGCCCTGGAACCCCCACACCCGCCTGCTGCGCATCGGCATCAAGGCTTCGGATCGCACCGTTGCCGAGTTGGCGCCGGCCAACCTGGTGTTCCTGGTGGACGTCTCCGGCTCCATGGATCGCCGCGAGGGCCTGCCGCTGGTGCAAAGCACCCTCAAGCTGCTGGTCGACCAGTTGCGCGAGCAGGACCGGGTGTCGCTGGTGGTGTATGCCGGTGAATCGCGGGTGGTGTTGGAGCCCACTTCCGGGCGCGACAAGGCGAAGATCCGCAACGCCATCGAGCAACTGACGGCGGGCGGTTCCACCGCCGGCGCCTCGGGCATCCAGCTGGCGTACCAGATGGCCCGCCAGGGCTTCATCAAGAACGGCATCAACCGCATCCTGCTGGCCACCGACGGTGACTTCAACGTTGGCATCAGCGACTTCGACCGCCTCAAGCAGATGGCCGTCGAGCAGCGTAAAAGCGGTGTGTCGCTGACCACCCTCGGCTTTGGCGTGGACAACTACAACGAGCACCTGATGGAGCAACTGGCCGACGCCGGCGATGGCAACTACGCCTACATCGACAACCTGCGCGAGGCGCGCAAGGTCCTGGTGGACCAGCTCGGCTCGACCCTGGCGGTGGTGGCCAAGGACGTGAAGCTGCAGGTGGAATTCAATCCGGCCCAGGTCAGCGAATACCGCCTGCTGGGCTACGAGAACCGCGCGCTGAAACGCGAGGACTTCAACAACGACAAGGTCGATGCTGGCGAGATCGGGGCCGGGCATACGGTCACCGCGCTGTATGAAATCGTGCCCAAGGGCGAACAGGGCTGGCTGGAGCCGCTGCGTTATGGCCAGGCCCAGGCGTCGTCGGAGTCGAACAGCAAGGGCGACGAGCTGGCCATGCTGCGGGTGCGCTACCAGGCACCGCAAGGCGGCAGCAGTCGACTGATCGAGCGGCCGATCCTGGCTTCGCAGCAGCATGGCAAACTTGCCCAGGCCAGCGATGATCTAAGATTTGCCGCAGCGGTGGCGGCGTTCGCCCAGCAGCTCAAGGACGGTCGCTACACCGGCGACTTCGGCCTCAAGGACACCGTCGCCCTGGCCCGCGGCGCCAAGGGCGAAGACCGTTTCGGCCTGCGTGGCGAGTTCGTGCAGCTGGTGGAACTGGCGCAGAGCCTGCAGACTGCCGCTCCGGCGGATCAACCGGGACGCTCCGGGGAGGCCTTGAGCCGCCGTGAGTAACGTCATGACCCACCACCAGAAGGAGTTCAGCACGACCATGCCTGCGGTGAACCGGTCAGGACCCGCCAGCAGCGACGAAACGCTGCTGGCGCGTTATCGCGCGGGTGACAGCGCTGCCTTCGAGGTCCTCTACCAACGCCATCGCCAGGGGTTGTACCGGTTTCTGCTGAGCCTGTGCGACAAGGCCGAGCTGGCCGACGAGGTCTACCAGGACACCTGGCTCAGTCTGATCCGCACCAGCAGCGCGCCACAGGGCCGGGCCAGTTTTCGCACCTGGCTGTACCAGATCGCCCGCAACCGCCTGATCGACCACTGGCGCAAGCACGGCCTGCGCAACCCGCTGCACGACAGCTACGACGAGCAGTTGCATGAGCTGGCCGATGACGCCAGCGGCCCGGAACAGCACCTGAGCCTGAGCCGTGAACGGCAGCGCATCGACGCCGCCTTGCAGGACCTGCCCGCCGACCAGCGCGAAGTATTCCTGCTGCGCGCCCACGGCGAACTGGAATTGCCGCAGATCGCCAGCCTTACCGATACGCCGCTGGAAACGGTGAAAAGCCGTTTCCGTTATGCGCTGAAAAAACTGCGTCGGCTCCTGGCCGAGGAGGTACTGACATGACTGACGCCCGACAGCTTCCGCCCACCGAAGAAGAGCGCATGCTCGAGCACATTCGCCAGCACAGCCACGGCGAGCCGCCGGCCAGCCTCGACGCCCTGATCATGGCCACGGCCCGTCGCGAAGCCCCGGCGCCTAAACCTTCCCTGTGGCAACGCTGGTTCGATCTGTGCCGCCAGCCGCGCTGGCAAGTGGCGTTCGCCGGCCTGTTTGGCGTGACCTTGTTGCTGGGCGTGTTGCAGCGCACTCCAGAGCCTGCGCCCCGCCAGGTGCTCGCCCCGGCACCCATGGCCAAGGCCGCGGCCCCCCAGCTGGCGCGCCGCCAGGCCGAATCCACTGCAGCCTCCGCAGAGTCGGCCCGTGCCGAATCACGCATGGATGCATCGGACCACTTCGAGTTGGCTACCACACCGCATGCCAGCGGCGCCTTGTCGGCGCCCGCTCCCGCCGCCCCCGTGGCGGGCCTGCCGCTGACCCGGGACACCGAAGCCTTCGCCGGCAAACCTTATGAGTCCCTGGGGCACCTGGCGTCGTTTCCGGACAAGGAGCAGGGCGAGCGCGAGGCGCCGGAGTCGATTCTCGACGACGCCCTGCGTGAGGTGTTGCGGCTGCGCCAGACCGGCCAGGACAAGATCGCCGACCAGTACATCATTGCCTTGAAACAGCGCTTCCCCGACGAGGAGATTGCCGATCGACTGGAGGCTTTGCAGAAACCCTGAGGGTAAAACGCGCGCAAGTAATGGCCTGGCACCCGGAAAACGCGCACTATCGAGCCAGTTTCCTGAAAGTGAGAGGCTGGCCATGGCGCCACGCATCGACCGTATCGCTGCACTGCTGAATTGCCCGACCAAGGGCGCGGATATCCGCCAGGCCATCAAGGAGAGTCGCAAGGACTTTCTGCTCGAGGCCGAGGAAGAAGATGAAGACCCGCAGCAGGCCCAGCCTGCCGCGGATCAGGATGAGTCGACGCAGAAGCGGCAGACGCCAGACTGAAACCCGGAGCCTTTACTTGCGGGCGGGCGCGCGTTTCACGTTCTGGCCCTTGGCCTCGATGGCCAGGGCAATCGCCTTGTAGCAGTCGTAGAACAGTTCCTGGTTCTTGAACATGTTTTCCACCAGTTCCATCTTGCCGTCGCTGTGCTGGACGCGGATGAAACGCTGGTTGAAGACCTCCACCAGCTCGACGTCCGCGATATTGATCAGGCGAATCTCGCGGATCTTCGAACTGAAGTTGCTGACCGGGGCCACCAGCTTCTTGTCCGTCAGCACCACATAACGATTGCCGGCACCGCGCAGGAAGATCAGCGCACCGGCGACGGCGACGGTCATGGCCACGCCCACGACGCCAAGCAGTTGCATGACCAGATGACCATTGAGCCCCAGGGCCTCTAGCAACCGGATCACGCCGTTGTTCTCGCTGGGTGTGCCGAACACCGCGAACAGCGAAAGCCCACCGAAGACCAGGCCCGCCAGGGTCATTTTCTTGTAGTTGGGCCCGTAGTAATAACGCGCCTGGTGCGATGGCGCGGTATTAGCGGAAAGGTTCGAGATATTCATCGTGTGGGGTCTTCCATGAGTCTGGCCGAGAAAAGGCGGGTATCTGCTCGGTAATGGGCAGCGCGCAGGCATCATCGCAAAAAAGAGCGGAGACACCTAAAGGGTTTTCCGGGAGAAAAGGCTTCAGCAAGAAGCGAAATACCTCACAACGAATGCAGCCAATCCGCTTTGCTCCTCCCAAGCCTCAATCCCTATAGTTCTCCCTGATGCTGAAAAATCAGCGACCGGATTTGGCGATCCGTTTAAAGTTAGGCGCAGTCGCGTCATCGACTCCTTGCGCGTGCATTTCTGTACGGGTGATGGCAATCAATGGCGGCTGTGCGCGGGAGACCCTCGGGTCTGCCGGGTTTACTAACTTACCGGTTCGCCAACCCGCGTACGGCTGCCACCCACTCGTTTGGCGACGAGATCGGCAGTCTTCTTAACCAAGTTAGGGATGGCATGTCATGTCGAAGTACATACCGCTGCAAACCAATTTTCCTGATTGTCCTGTTCTTCTGATCGATAGCGATGCGCCGGTAGCGCATGTGTTGGATTGTGCTCATCAGAGGATCAAGGCGGGGACGGATCTTCTAGAGAGCCTTACGTCCGTTACTATTAAAGGGGGGGAAGATGGTGATATCTATCGATTCTCTAATGCGGCTTATTTGTTGCTCAGAGATGGAGTGGATTTGTTAGAAGTTGCTCGGAGAAAAGTAGATTAATGACTTTTTGGGGCGGTTTTGAATAGGCGGGCTGGTTGTGTAGGCAAGGATTTCAAAGGTACTCCCATTTTTCTCAAAAGGAGAGGTCGGTAATTCATTGATTCTTATGGATTTTATTCTCTGTATGGTAGTGGATTGTACGCCATTAGTAGGGGGTGCGAATGGACTCATGCTTGAGTAGCATGTTGACATCATTGTGTTGGCTGTTTTAGCTTTACAGACAGTATTTAATAAAATGCTACAGATAGAAAAGGAAGGGATCCGAATTGTTTGATCATAGGCATTATGTCCCAATTGTTAAGTGGCGTCAGGGTGAGTATCAGGCGCTTTGGAAATTGTCTGCTGATGTTAAAGACAATATAACTCCACTGTTAGAGATCCCAGAAGAGGCTTGGGATTTTGAGGCCGGAGCACCTAAAAAAACACTGGATGAGCATACGGAGAAATTTGGTAAGAGACTGAAAGAAAAGTGGGGAGGGAGGCGCTGCCTCATTGACTCTTGTTATTTGTCTCCAGTTGCTACGTGTGCTAATGGTGAGCATCACCTATCACGATTAATAAGTTTGGCTGAGGCTGAAGGTTGTAATGTAGTTCCAGTAACTGGGCTTTCCCGGCACATGGATTATCAAAAAGCTGTTCTTGGTGTAACAAGTGAGTATAAGAGGGGGATATGTCTCCGACTGGTTGCGGACGACTATGATCGATCAGATTTAAAGGGTGATATTACAGAGCTTCTAGATTATTTTTCATTATCCGCCACAGATGTGGACCTAGTTATAGATAGTAAAGAATTTGTTCCAAATTCGGCCGTAACATACGCTATTACGATGCTAGGATTTCTCGGGAATACGCCATACATAAACCGTTGGCGCTCCTTGACGGTCTCTGGAACGGCCTTTCCCGCCACCATAAATGCAGTAAATTACCGTCCAAATGGTCGTGCCAAAAGGTTTGAGTGGTTAGGATATAAAAATTTAATTGGCCGGCTTAATGATAAAGATAGGATTCCATCTTTTTCTGACTATACAGTCTCTCATCCTCAAACTGGGAATCTTGACCCAAGATTAATGGATCCAAACGCTAAGATAAAGTACACAGTTGAAGATGATTGGTTTATTGTAGTTGGTTCGCAAGTGAAGAAGAATGGTCGCTCTCAATATAGATCCCATTGTGACCAAATAGTAAATGCTATCCCGAAAGTTTTTGATGGGGAAAAGTTTTCTTGGGGGGATCTGTATATTTACGAGTGCTCGACAGCACAAGGTACGGCGACTACTGGGGGGACTTCAACGTGGCCAAGTGTTACAAATAACCATCATATTACGAGAGTGGTGTATGAACTCTCCAATCTGTACGCGATTTGAGTTTTGCTCGGACGTAAGTTCTAAGCTCAATCAAAGAGGTAGTTTCAACAAGCAACGAATAAAGCCCTGACTTGTTTACACGCAGGGCTTTACTTGGAATGCCTTTTGAAATTAAAAGCTCTTCAGCTTCTGGGCGCCAAAGTAGATGTGCTAGATGGTATGGGGAGATACTCGGATTATAAGAAACAGGCCTATGTGTTCTTATATGCACAGCGCCTCGTGGCCCAACATGCACGGATTTAATTCCCCACCATGCAGGTAGAATTGCTTCGGCTTTTACTAAATGTCGTTCGGCAACAATAAGAGTGGCTTTGTCTAGAGAGCGAGAGTAAGCCTCTACTTGAAATGGTAAGCGCTCTAAAGTGTCAACATCACTTTTTATCTCATATCCATGCAGGGCACCATTGACAACAGTTACATCTACTCGGCAGGCACCATGCTCTAAACCAAGTTCTTCAATTACAAGAGTAGAAGGGTCGCTAACATGTTCGGCGATTACCTTGTTGAGTAAAGCTGCACGTACATCCCTATCGCGTGTGATCTTTCTCGCGTCCATATATGGTGCTCATGCTTAAATTTGATGCTAATTTATAGTATGTCGAAATTTTCAGGGTGTCTAGTTTTAATGGCTTTTGTGCTGGGGGTTTGATAGGGAGTATAGTTTTTAGATATGGTTTGTACGGAGTATTATTGGTTGGTTATATAAGTGTTATTTTAATCGTGAATTGAAAAAGCCCCAGGCCATGCGACCTGGGGCTTTTGCGTTTCTGGCTGGCGCACTCGGCGGGATTCGAACCCACGACCCCTGCCTTCGGAGGGCAGTACTCTATCCAGCTGAGCTACGAGTGCAGTGCGGGCGACATCATACCCATGTCGGCTTGGGGCGTCCATGCGGTTTTTTCTCGCGTGATGATTGGTCGTCGCCTCGTTGTTTGTCTTGTCCTTCGCGATACCCGAAAGCCCCTTCGCCCTATTCACAAGTCCTCCCGTCGGACGTCCCTTTGTTTGCTTTGCTCTATGGCTTCAAGCGCTCTAACCGCTGCGTGCTGGCGCAGCGATTTCCTACCAGTCAAGGCGAACGCATGCATTCAAAAGGCGCGGTAATGCTCGATTTTTCGTTGCGTCAGACTCTGCTGGCACGCTCCGATCTGTTCAGGGGGATGCCGGACACATTGATCCATTATGTGGCCACCCATTCCGTGGAGCGCTCGCTGAGTGACCGGGAGGTGCTCTATCTCAAGAGCGAGGCGCTGGATTTCATCGCGCTGGTCGCCGAAGGGCAGGTGTATTCGGTGATTCATGGCCCGGACGGGCGCGAGCAGATTGTCGGCAGCGCCGGCGTCGGCCAGGTGGTGGGCGAGTCGGCGTTGATCGAGGGCCACGCCCGGGAAACCTCGGCCTTCGCCTGTGGCCCGACCCGGGTGCTGCTGTTGGGGCGGCGGCATTTCCGGGCGCTGTACGACGAGCCGCTGTTCTGGCAGCGGGTCCTGATGCTGCTGATGACGCGCCTGATGAAGGTCCTCGAGTTGCTCGAACTGGTTTGCCTGCACCGCCTGGAGTCGCGGTTGGCGCGGTTCCTGCTGGCCAGTATCGATGACTTCGAGCTGGCCCCGCTGACCTGTGCAGCGGTGCCGCGCAACCAGGGCATCCTGGCCGCGATGCTCAACACCAGCCGGCCCAAGCTGAATGTCCAGTTGCAGCTGTGGCGGCGTTCGGGGGTGATCAGTTGCCAGAGCGGCCGGCTGGTGATCAACGATGTCGAGCATCTGCGGCGCAAGGCTTGCTCGCTGAATTAATTGTTCAACTGTTCCCCAGGTAACAGCGAACGCCTGTTGCGCGATCAGAGACTGTCGGCTCATCAAGGAATGCACAGGGAGTGCTGGCGATGGGATCTTTTCGTGAAGTGGCGGCGGTCGATCGGTTGTTCGAGGCAAGCTGGCGAGCGGTCTACCCCGAGCTGATGCGCCGGGCCAACCGGCGAGCCAGGGGCAACCTGGCATTGGCCCAGGAATGGCTGTCCAACACGGCCGTGAAAGCCCTGCTGTTCTTCAGGCGTTCCCCGGAACGCATCCGAGAGCCGCAGGGTTTTCTGTTTCTGGTGCTGGACCACGTCTTTCTCGACAGCCTGCGGCGCAGCAAGCGCGAAGGGCAGGTGTTCGATCATTCGGTCGACCTTGAGCACGATCACCAGGCCCTGCTCGCCGCGCCTTGCCTGTCGGTGCTCGAGTACGTCGAGCAGTTCGAGCGACTGACGCAACTGGGCAGTCGCGTGGCGCAGTTGCCAGTGCTCCAGCGGCGGTTGTTTGAAATGCGTTTTGTCGAGGAACTGCCGTACCCGCAGATCGCCGCCGAGTTGGGCATCGCCCAGCCCCTGGCGCGCAAGCGCGTGCAGTTGCTGCGCGAGGCGCTGCGCTGACAGCACTTTTGCATTCACAGCCGCGGATGTCGGGCGTTCTTGTTTCATGAGCACCTGAAACCGCCGACGAGTTCACCGCCAGCGCGCCTGCGCTGGCGTCTTCCATCAAGGAGAGATGTATGCCAGAGGTCAACAGCCAGATTACCGACGCGGTAACGCAAACCAACGTCAAGGTGGTGGCCGAGGCGCCGGCCCAGGCCATTGCCTCGCTGTACCAGGTGGCCAGTCATTCAGCGGGGCTGTCCCTGCAGAATGCGGTCAACAGCCAGCAGGCGTTGAATCAGATCTCCAACGCGGTGATCTCCAAGGCTGTGTCGCTGATCATGCAGATCGGCGAGAAGCCTTGACGCCTGGGGAGAGACCTCATGTTCTGGTTCAAGAAAAAACCTGCTGCCACCGCCGAGCCGGAGACTGACGCCACGCCGGCGACCGACCCTGAGGCGGCCAATCCCAAGCCAGGCGATACCGAGCCGAGCAATCCCAAGCCGAGCACTCCCGAAACCGCTGAGCCTACGGCTGCGGGGCCGCAGGTTGCTGATTCCACTACAAGGGGCACCTCCCCGCCACCCAGCACTCCCGCCAAGTCGCCGCGCACGGTGATGGACCGCATGAACGAGCACATGATGGTCCAGGTTGCGGCGCCGCCGACCGGCAGCACCGATGCGCTGAACAGCCAGATCGTCGAGGCGGTGGAGTTCACCAACGCGCAGACCTTCAGCTATGCCCCGGCGCAGATCGCCATCGCCCCGGACATGATGATCAGCCAGGCCGCCGGCCTGGTCGCGCAATCGGCGGCGGGCTATTTCGACGGGGTCAGCAAGCTGGCGCTGGCGGCCCAGGCGGTATTGCTCGAGCAGATGACGAAAAACATCGTCGAGAACCACCCCGAAAAAGCCGCCGAGGACGCCTTGGGTGCCCTGGCCACCGACCTGCTGGTGGGGGCGGCGGCCGCGGTCGCCGCGGCCGCTGGCGCCCTGGAGGCGACAGCGGCGGGCATCGCCATCGACAAGATCGACGAGAGCATCGCCAAGTACAGCAACACCCTGGCCAATCGCGGCGCGCCGCCGTCCTGATTCACGCCGTCCCGGCGTCATGAGCACCCAGTCCCGGAGCCCCTCCGGGACTGTGCAGCAGCACGTTCAACACGCACTTTTCTTTAATGAGGAGCGACATCATGCAGCCTGGAGATATTGTTTTTTCAGTAGCCCAAGTGGACGACAAGCTGTCCACCAGCATTCCCCGCGCGTTCATTCGCGCGGGGCAGTGGATCAAGGCCAAGATGTTCGGCGACGGTTCGCCGAATGTGCCCGTGGTGCACGCGGCCATCGCGATCAGCGATACCTGTGTGATCGAAAGCGTCGGCAGTGGCATCCAGATGACCGATCTGTCGAGCGAGGCGGTCAAGCGCTCGGCGATGGTCTATTCCTGCGGTGACGACGATCTCGCCCGGGCCGCGGTGGTGGCCGCCGAGCAATTCAACGGCGACGTCGGCAGTACCCAGATCAGTGGCCGCTACAGCGTATGGAACGCGGCGTTGTCGGTGTTCAAGCGCACCCCGTTCACCCCCGAGCTGCAGGCGCGGATCAACGAGTCGGTGGCGATCGGCAACGTCTCGTTCTGTTCGCAATTCGTCGCCAACAGCTACGAGGTCGGCAACCTCTACAACAACGCCAACCTGCTGCCACCGCCGCCCGCGGTCTTCGATACCCGTCCCACCGCCATGACCCCCTGGGACCTGGCCTCGTCCTGCGACAGCGACGGCAAGTTCTACTTCGCCGGTTTCTGGCAGGACGGCATCGAGGTGCGGCTTTAGCGGCGCGGCTCCGTGTCTGAAGGAGGACATCCAGATGCCCCAGGAAAACCAGGACTCGCTCGCGGGTCTCTATCAATTGGCCGACGCGCTCAACCTGAGCCTGTCCGCGGGTGAAAAGCAGATTCTCGAAGCCTGGATGCGCAGTCAGCCGCAGACGGGTGTCATCGACCAGGTGCTCACCCAGACCCAGCACCTGATCGACAACGAGAAACAGCGCACCAGCGAGTTGATGGCGCAGGCCAAGGCCAGCGAAGGCGCGCTGCAGCAGAGCGCCCAGCAGCGCGAAGCGGTGATTCGCCAGTGGCTGGCGGCCAAGCAACAGGCGGCTGCCGCCGAGGCGGGCGCCAAGCCCGCGCAGGCGCTGACGCCCGAGCAGACCGAGCTGATCCAGCAGGCTGTCAATGCGGCCGTCCAGGCGCGGATGCAGGGGCTGGTCGAGCAGGTCGAGGCGGTGATTTCCCGTCTCGGCCAGCCAGCCGGCGCCCCGGCGGAGCATTGAGCGTTTGCGTATTCACAGCCTGTGTTTTGCCACGTTCATTGATTAACACGGAACCCGCCGTGTACTAACAAAGGAAGTTGAACCATGCCATTAGTCAACGAGCAAATTACCGACGCGGTCACCCAGACCAACGTCAAAGTGGTGGCTGAAGCGCCAGCGATGGCCATGAGCACCATCTACCAGTCCATGGCCCAGGCCACGGCGATCCTGTTCCAGAACTCCGTTTCTGCGCAGCAGCAGCAAAACACCCTGGCCCAGGCGGCCACCAACCAGGGCGTGATGCAGATCTACAGCGTCGATACCACCGCCGGCGCGGCGGCGACCGAAAAAGTCGCCCAGGGCGGCGTGGCCGATAACCTGACCAGCCTGCTGACGATCCTCAAGTCGTTCAACCCTTGATCGGGCGAACGCTAACGGAAGTTGTTCTTTCTTAATAAGGAGTTTCATCTATGAGTACAGTCAGTCCGCAAATCACCGATGCCGTCACCCAGACCAACGTCAAGGTCGTGGCCGAAGCGCCGGCCATGTCGATGGGCACCATCTACCAGTCAATGGGGCAATCCGTAGCGATCCTGTTCCAGAACTCGGTCTCGGCCCAGCAACAGCAAAACACCCTGGCCCAGGCGGCCACCAACCAGGGCGTGATGCAGATCTACAGTGTCGACACCACCGCCGGCGCCTCGGCTACCGAAAAAGTGGCCCAGGGCGGTGTGGGCGACAACCTCACCAGCCTGCTGACAGTGCTCAAGTCGTTCACTTAAGACCTGGCCCTGAGAAAACCCCGCAGCCTTCCGGCTGCGGGGTTTTTTGCGTTTGCGCAACGCCAGCCCAACCCCAATCCCCTGTAGGAGCGAGCTTGCTCGCGATAAAGGACGCCCATTCGACACCCATGTCGACCGTCAGGCCGCCATCGCGAGCAAGCTCGCTCCTACAGGGAGGGCGTCTGCCCCCAACCGCCGGGGCGGTGTCGTTGATCCGAAAGATTCTGCCAAAGCGGCGTTTTCGTTCTTTTTTTCGAACAGCCTATTGCCCTGTCCCCCGGTTGACCCTAGGATTCGTTTGAGATTTCAAACGCTCTTGTCTGAGAGCCGACCCGCCCGTCTATTCTGATAGGCGCTATTTCTGTGCTTGAGCCCGGTAACAGTTTTTCCTGACGGCAGCCTGTCAAGGCGCCTTTCAACAATCACAATTCGCTCCGCCCCGCGCGGTGCTGTTAAGGAAACCGACATGCAGCTTAAAGACGCCCAGTTGTTCCGCCAGCAAGCCTTCATCGATGGGGCTTGGGTCGACGCGGATAACGGCCAGACCATCAAAGTGAACAACCCGGCAACGGGCGAAATCCTCGGCACCGTGCCGAAGATGGGCGCGGTTGAAACCCGCCGTGCCATCGAAGCCGCCGACAAGGCCCTGCCGGCCTGGCGCGCGCTGACCGCCAAGGAGCGGGCGACCAAGCTGCGTCGCTGGTATGAGCTGCTGATCGAAAACCAGGACGACCTCGGTCGCCTGATGACCCTGGAGCAGGGCAAGCCACTGGCCGAAGCCAAGGGCGAAATCGTCTACGCCGCCTCCTTCATCGAATGGTTCGCCGAAGAAGCCAAGCGCATCTACGGCGACGTGATTCCCGGCCACCAGCCGGACAAGCGCCTGATCGTGATCAAGCAGCCGATCGGCGTGACCGCGGCCATCACCCCGTGGAACTTCCCGGCGGCGATGATCACCCGTAAAGCCGGCCCGGCCCTGGCCGCTGGCTGCACCATGGTGATCAAGCCAGCTTCGCAGACCCCGTTCTCCGCCCTGGCCCTGGTCGAGCTGGCGCACCGCGCCGGCATCCCGAAAGGCGTGCTGAGCGTGGTCACCGGCAGCGCCGGCGACATCGGCGGCGAGCTGACCAGCAACCCGATCGTGCGCAAGCTGTCCTTCACCGGCTCGACCGAAATCGGTCGCCAGCTGATGGCCGAATGCGCCAAGGACATCAAGAAAGTCTCCCTGGAGCTGGGCGGCAACGCTCCGTTCATCGTGTTCGACGACGCGGACCTGGATAAGGCCGTCGAAGGCGCGATCATCTCCAAGTACCGCAACAACGGCCAGACCTGCGTCTGCGCCAACCGCCTGTACATCCAGGATTCGGTCTACGACGCCTTCGCCGAGAAGCTCAAGGCCGCGGTGGCCAAGCTGAAGATCGGCAACGGCCTGGAAGAAGGCACCACCACCGGTCCTTTGATCGACGAAAAAGCCGTGGCCAAGGTCCAGGAACACATCGCCGACGCCCTGGGCAAAGGTGCGACCCTGCTGGCCGGCGGCAAGCCGATGGAAGGCAACTTCTTCGAGCCGACCATCCTGGTCAACGTGTCGAAAGACGCGGCCGTGGCCAAGGAAGAAACCTTCGGTCCGCTGGCGCCGCTGTTCCGTTTCAAGGACGAAGCCGAAGTGATCGCCATGTCCAACGACACCGAGTTCGGCCTGGCCTCGTACTTCTACGCTCGCGACCTGGGCCGTGTGTTCCGTGTGGCCGAAGCCCTGGAATACGGCATGGTCGGCGTCAACACCGGGTTGATCTCCAACGAAGTCGCGCCGTTCGGCGGCATCAAGGCCTCGGGCCTGGGCCGTGAAGGCTCCAAGTACGGCATCGAGGATTACCTGGAAATCAAATACCTCTGCCTGGGCATCTGATACCCGCGCCAAGGCATGGTTTTAAACGCCAGGGGCACGAGAGCGCTGTCCCCTGGCGTGCTGCAAACGCTATTTGAGTAGTGGCCGGGATAGCCGGGGCAGTCGATCATCGCATGCTGCCGCGGTTGCCTCCCCGCCACGTCATCCTTGAACCACGCCGACCGATGAGCGGCGAATGAGGACACTATGAGCAAGACCAACGCATCCCTGATGAAACGCCGTGAAGCCGCCGTACCGCGCGGTGTAGGCCAGATTCACCCGATCTTCGCCGATTCCGCGAAGAACGCCACGGTAACCGACGTTGAAGGTCGCGAGTTCATCGACTTCGCCGGCGGTATCGCCGTGCTCAACACCGGCCACCTGCACCCGAAAGTCGTCGCCGCGGTGACCGAGCAGCTGAACAAGCTGACCCACACCTGCTTCCAGGTCCTGGCCTACGAGCCTTACGTGGAACTGTGCGAAAAAGTGAACGCCAAGGTGCCGGGCGATTTCGCCAAGAAAACCCTGCTGGTGACCACCGGTTCCGAAGCCGTGGAAAACTCGGTGAAGATCGCCCGTGCCGCCACTGGCCGCGCCGGCGTGATCGCCTTCACCGGCGCCTACCATGGCCGCACCATGATGACCCTGGGCCTGACCGGCAAGGTCGTGCCTTACTCGGCCGGCATGGGCCTGATGCCAGGCGGCATCTTCCGCGCGCTGTACCCGAACGAGCTGCACGGTGTGAGCATCGACGATTCGATCGCCAGCATCGAGCGCATCTTCAAGAACGATGCCGAGCCACGTGACATCGCCGCGATCATCATCGAGCCGGTACAGGGCGAAGGCGGTTTCTACGTCGCGCCTAAAGAGTTCATGAAGCGTCTGCGTGCCCTGTGCGACCAGCACGGCATCCTGCTGATCGCCGACGAAGTGCAGACCGGCGCTGGCCGTACCGGCACCTTCTTCGCCATGGAGCAGATGGGCGTTGCCGCCGACCTGACCACCTTCGCCAAGTCCATCGCCGGCGGCTTCCCGCTGGCCGGTGTCTGCGGCAAGGCCGAATACATGGACGCCATCGCACCAGGCGGCCTGGGCGGCACCTACGCCGGTAGCCCGATCGCTTGCGCCGCGGCCCTGGCCGTGATGGAAGTGTTCGAGGAAGAGCACCTGCTGGACCGTTGCAAGGCGGTCGGCGAGCGTCTGGTGACCGGCCTCAAGGCCATCCAGGCCAAGTACCCGGTGATCGGCGACGTGCGTGCCCTGGGCGCGATGATCGCGGTCGAGCTGTTCGAGAACGGCGACAGCCACAAGCCGAACGCTGCCGCCGTGGCACAGGTTGTTGCCAAGGCGCGCGACAAGGGCCTGATCCTGCTGTCCTGCGGCACCTACGGCAACGTCCTGCGCGTGCTGGTTCCGCTGACCTCGCCGGACGAGCAACTGGACAAGGGCCTGGCGATCATCGAAGAGTGCTTCTCCGAGCTCTGATCCCGCCTGTGACCCGATCGACAAAAAGACCCGCTTCGGCGGGTTTTTTTGTGCCGATCGCGGCTGCGCGGTGCATTTGCGTTGTATGGAAGCCTCGGCATTGACTAAGGTGCAAGGGATTGCCCAGGGAGCGTGCTGCATGACTGCTGTGGATTTACCCGCTGTACCGCGAGTGTTGATTGCCGAGGCGGACCCTTGGTCTCGCGATTTGCTCAAGCAAGTGTTGTTGAGTGTACGTTGCGACGCGCGGCTGGATGTGTGCGCCGACGGTCAGGAAGCCCTGCAATTGCTGGCCGAAAACCCCTATGACCTGGTGATCGCCGACTGGGAGTTGCCCGGCGTCGACGGCCTCGGCCTGCTGCGCAGCGTGCGCCAGCGCAAGCGCAACCCGGTGCTGCCTTTTATCCTCATGAGCACCCGCAACGACAGTGCCAGCGTGCGCGAAGCCCTGCCGCTGGCGCCGACGGCCTACCTGACCAAGCCGCTGAACATGGAAGGCCTGACCCAGCGCCTGCAGGACCTGCTGCTGGACGCTGGCCAGGAAGTCTCGTGCGAGGTTCCGACCCTGGCGCCGGGCATGACCCTGTGGACCTTTCTCGAGCGCCGTCGCGAGCTGGCCGACGGCGCGCCGTTGCTCGCCGATGTGCAGCTGGCGGTGAAACGCAGCCTCAACCCCAACGGCCTCGACCTCAAGCTGCTGGAAGAAGAGGTGCGTACCGACCCGCAGATCACCGCGGTGCTGATCGCTGCGGCCAACAGCGCCGCCCAGCACCATGGCAGCGCCGTGCAGACCCTGGCCCAGGCCCTGCAGCGGCTGGGCTCCGGGCAGAGCATGAACCTGATTCTCGGCCTGGCGCTCAAGCGCAGCGCACGCCTGAGCGACCCGGCCCTGGGCGATTACGCCGAGCGTTACTGGGAGCTGTCGCTGCACACCGCGGAATACGGCCGGACCCTGGCCCGCTTGCTGGACCTGGACCAGGAGCGCTGCTACTGCGCCGGCCTGCTGCATCGCCTGGGGGATCTGGCGTTGCTGAGCTGCCTGCAGGAGTGGAAACAGGCCGGTGGCGCACTGGACGACATGGAAGAGGTCGGCGATGCCCTGGCCCAGTTCGGCGCGGCCTACGGTTCGGCCCTGCGCACCCGCTGGCGCCTGCCGCTGGAACTGCGCGAGCTGATTGCCTCGGTCTACCAGCTCGGTGGCGGGGTTTACTCCCGCGAGGCGCTGGTGATGAACCTGTCCGCCCAGCTCGCCCGCCTGCAACCGTCCGAGGGCCTCGAAGAGCTGGCCAACAGCAAGACCGCGCGCCTGCTCAAGATTGGCCTGCCGGAACTGACCCGGCTGCGTAAAAGCTGATACCTCGACCAGCGGCTGGCGCAGCACATCTGTAGCCGCTGCCGAGCCCCGCGAGGCTGCGATCGGCTGCGAAGCAGCCGTAAAGTTCTTCCTGACAAAACGTGAGTTCAGGTTTTGCGAGGACTTCGTCGGAATGCCGCCCACCTCGATCGCAGCCTCGCTGACGCTCGGCAGCGGCTACGGAGTTCCCGTGAGGTCGTCTACCCCGAAACGATCCGGTTCTTGCCCTGGCGCTTGGCCTCGTACATCGCCGCGTCGGCGCGGGCGAAGAGGCTGTCGAGTTTTTCGTCGTCGGCGGTGAGGCTGGTCAGGCCCTGGCTGACGGTGATGCTGAACTGCCCCTCGGCATGGCTGAAGGTCAGGCGCTGGATTTCCCGCTGCAGGCGTTCGGCAACCTGGCGTGCCATGTCCGGGGCGCAGCCGGGGAAGAGGGCGGCGAACTCCTCGCCGCCGATACGCCCGAACAGATCGCCACGGCGCAGGGTGGCGCGGCCGGTCTCGGCGATGCGTTGCAGGACGTTGTCGCCCTCGGGGTGGCCGTAGGTGTCGTTGACCACCTTGAAATCATCGATATCCAGCAACAGGAAGGCCAGCGGCGTGCCTTGCTGGCGCGCCTGCTCGAATTCGCGGTTGGCGCATTCGAAGAAGTGCCGGCGGTTGCTGCTCTGGGTCAGCACGTCGGTGGTGGCCAGGCGTTGCAGCTCGGTTTCCAGGTGCTTTTTCTCGGTGATGTCCTCGGCGAGGCCGACGATGATCACCCGGTCCCCGGGGGCGGCATTGCGATTGATGAAGCACTTGTCGCTGAGCCAGCGGACCTGGCCCTGGGCATCGATGATGCGGTATTCGCGGTCTTCCACCGCGCCTTTTTCCAGCACCTGGGCCAGGGTCCGCTCGGCGTATTCGAGGTCGTCGGGGTAGACGCTGTCGCGCCATTCGTTGGCGTCGGCCAGCAGCAGGCCGGCGGAGCGGCCGAAGATGCGTTCATACGCCGGGCTGACATACAGCACCTGACGGGCTTCCCAGTCGAAGGCCCAGAGCACGGCATTGACGCTGACCAGCAACGAGCTGAACAGCTGTTCGCGTTCCGTCAGCCGGGCAACCTCGCCCTGGGCGTGCATCAGCGCCATCAGGGTTTGCGCGGCCTCGGGCCACTGGGGCAAAGCGGATGGGAGTTGTGGGTTCTTGTTGACCATCGGCACCGATCTCAAAGCGCATGCCGCTCGGGAAACGAAGCGGCCACAGAAAGCCCGCCTGGATGGCGAAGTGTTGCTTGAGATAGGGGATTGGCGACGAAGTTCCCGGTTTCCGTGGTCTGGGTGCCGGCAGCCGCTGGGCGGTCACGGTGCCGCGGATGACGGGCTGGAACTCAGGGGGCGGCGAGGGTAGCGAAGCCCACCGGCCACGGCAGCTGAGCTTGCCGTGGCGGGTGAACGGGCCAGCGTCAGGCGGTGGCGGGGCGCAGCGAGTAGGTTTTCAGCTGGCTGGCGAAGTCGCGCAGCGATTGGATCCCGCTGGCCTCGGCTTCGTGGACCCAGTCCTTGATCGCCGCCAGCATGTCGTGGCCGTTGGAGCTGGTCTTGGCCCAGATCTGCTGCAGCGCCAGGCGTTTTTCGTAGATCACTTTCAGGGCCTGGCTGTGCTCCAGCATGTTCTGGATGCGCGCATGGTGACGCTCTTCCAGCAGGCTGGTCTCCCGCGACAGCAGGCGCTTGGCGCGGTGGAACTGATGGCGCACCGAGTGATCGACCTTGTCCAGCTCCTGCTTGACCAGCGGTGCGATCACCAGCTTGCGGTACTGCGCCATGATCTGGAAACGGTTGTTGAGGATCGCCATCGCCGTGTCCATGTCCAGGTGGCCCTTGCCTTCGACCCGGTGGGCGATCGGCGCGACACGCTGCACCTTGGCCAGGCGCAGGAAGCTGAACACCTTGATCCAGGCCCAGCCCAGGTCGAACTCCCACTTCTTCACCGACAGCTTGGCCGAGTTGGGGTAGGTGTGATGGTTGTTGTGCAGCTCTTCGCCGCCGACCAGGATGCCCCAGGGCACCAGGTTGGTCGCCGCGTCGCGGCATTCGAAATTGCGATAGCCGACCGCGTGGCCCAGGCCGTTGATCACCCCGGCGGCCCAGAACGGGATCCACATCATCTGGATCGCCCAGATGGTGATGCCGATGGTGCCGAACAGCAGCAGGTCGATCACCGCCATCAGCGCCACGCCGCCCAGCTTGTAGCGCGAGTAGAGGTTGCGTTCGATCCAGTCGTCCGGGCAGTTCTTGCCGTAGATGCGCAGGGTTTCCGGGTTTTTCGCTTCTTCGCGGTACAGCTCGGCGCCTTTGCGCAGCACCGTGGACAGGCCCTTGATCACCGGGCTGTGGGGGTCGTCCGCGGTTTCGCATTTGGCGTGGTGCTTGCGGTGGATGGCGGTCCACTCGCGGGTGTTCTGCGCCGTGGTCAGCCACAGCCAGAAGCGGAAGAAATGTTTCAGGCCGGCGTTGAGCTCCAGGGAGCGGTGGGCTGAATAGCGATGCAGGTAAACCGTGACCGCAACGATGGTCACGTGAGTCATTAACAGGGTGACTGCCACCAGTTGCCAGGCCGACAAGCCAAGAAAACCTTCGTACCACATAGGCTGTAGGGCCCTCGATAAAGAAAAAACAGCAGTCGCATTATCACCAAGCCCACAGAGAAAACCAGTCGCCCTTTCAGATAAGAGTGGCGAGATGTTTCTTCCTCTATAATCCCTAGCTTTCCGTAAGGACATTGACGACCTTATGTCGGTTTCTTCTCGCGACGCTTTGCGCGCAGCCCTGCTCTACCTCTTGTTGTCTGTGTTGTGGCTGCAGTTCAGTGGTCATTTATTGAGCAGTTTCTTCGATGAGTCGAACGATCTGGCGCGCTGGCAACTGATCAACGGGTATCTCTGGGCGCTGGTCAGCGCGGTCCTGATCTTCATCGCACGGGGCCGCCTGTTGCGTTTGCTGGGCGCCGACTCCTGGCTGCACCACCAGCGCGAGGACCGCGAGCGTCTGCGCCAGGCGGCCGCGGTGTTCGATTGCACCCGCGAAGGGGTGCTGGTCAGCGATCGCCGGGGCCAGATCGTCCATGTGAACCGCGCGTTCATCGAGATCACCGGCTATCAGCGCGACGAGGTGCTGGGCCGCCAGCCGAGCATGTTCAAGTCCGGGCACCACACGGCGGATTTCTACCAGGCCATGTTCGATTCGCTGAACACCACGGGCGAGTGGAGCGGCGAGATCTGGAACCGACGCAAATGCGGCGAGATCTACCCGCAGTGGCAGACCATCCGCGCCATCCGCGATGACGACGGTCAGCTCAGCCACTATGTCGCGGTGTTCTCCGACATCAGCGCGATCAAGGATTCCGAGCACGAACTGGCCCACCTGGCGCACCACGATCCGCTGACCGACCTGCCCAATCGCCTGCTGTTCACCGACCGCGCCGAGCAGGCCCTGGCGTCGGCGCAGATCCACAAGCGCGGCTGCGCGCTGCTGATGGTCGACCTGGATCACTTCAAGATGATCAACGACAGCCTCGGGCACAATGTCGGCGACCGTCTGCTCAAGGCCGTGGCCCAGCGCCTGCAAGGCATGTTTGGCCCGGGCATCACCCTGGCGCGGCTGGGCGGCGACGAGTTCGCCGTGCTGGTCGAGAGCTGCGCGCAGCCGGGGCAGGCCGCGGTGCTGGCGCAACGCATCATCGACGGGGTGAAGCAGCCTTTCCTGATGGACGAGAATCAGCTGTTCATCAATGCCAGCATCGGCATCAGCCTGTTCCCCAGCGACGCCCTGAGCGCCGAGCAACTGTTGCGCAATGCCGACACGGCGCTGTTCAAGGCCAAGAGCGCCGGGCGCGACAGTTACGCGCTGTACACCGAGGAACTGACGGCCCACGCCCAGCAACGGGTGGAGATTGCCTTCGAATTGCGCCGCGCCCTGGAGCAGCAGGAGCTGCGGGTGTTCTACCAACCGGTGCACGACCTCGCCAGCAGCCGCCTGGTCGGGGTCGAGGCGCTGGTGCGCTGGGAGCATCCGCAACGCGGCCTGGTGCCGCCTGGCGAGTTCATCCCGATTGCCGAACGCACCGGGCTGATCGCCGAGATCGATGCCTGGGTCATGCAGCAGGCGTGTCGGCAGATGTGCCAATGGCAGGCGGAGGGCATGGCGTTGTCCTTCGTCGCGGTGAACGTCTCCAGCCGTCTGTTCGCCCGCCGCGAGCTGTACCAGCAGGTGGCCCAGGTGCTGCACGACACCGGCCTCGACCCGGCCTACCTGGAATTGGAGGTCACCGAAAGCGCGGTGATGGAAGACCCGGAAGTCGCCCTGGAGCAGATGCATCGCCTGCGCGAACTGGGGCTGCGCCTGGCCATCGACGACTTCGGCACCGGTTATTCCTCGCTGCTGCGGCTCAAACGCCTGCCGGTGCAGAAACTGAAGATCGACCAGGGTTTTGTCGCCGGCCTGCCGTGGGACGAAGACGACGCGGCGATCTCCCGGGTGATCATCGCCCTGGCCCAGAGCATGGGCATGCAGGTGCACGCCGAAGGCATCGAACAGGTGGAACAGGCGCGCTTCCTCCTCGACCAGGGCTGCGACCTGGGCCAGGGCTACTGGTTCGGCCGCCCGGTGCCGGCCACGCAACTGGAATGGGGCCGGGTGCCGCAGATCCACTGATTGCCGGACTTGCATCGATTCCACCTGTAGCCGCTGCCGCAGGCTGCGATCGGCCGGGACGGCCGTGGCGCGCGTGAGGACGTAGGAGGACCTGCGGTCCTATCGCAGCCTGCGGCAGCTTCTGTAGGAGCGAAGCTTGCTCGCGATCAAGGCGCCGCGGTGTATCAGGCAGGCCGCCATCGCGGGCAAGCCTCGCTCCTACAAGAGGCGAGTTGGCGCTGCAATCAGCGCCGATTCCCACGCAACCCCGCGTCAGTTCAAATAATTTCTTCTGGTTATATAAACATTCTTAAATAGTATTTTTAAGAATATCTGCGCCTATCTACTATTGCCCTCACGCCGTAAGCAGTGCCGCCACTGCCAGGCACATCTCATTCAGGAGCAACACCATGAGCGCATCTCTTCGTAGCGTTGACGGCCAGGACGAACAAACCATCTTGCGCGAGATTCAAAGCGCGTTGCGCGACCTGCGTTTCGGCGCGGTGGAAATCACCGTGCACAACGCCCAGGTCGTGCAGATCGAACGCAAGGAAAAATTCCGCCTGCAAAACCCTGGCAATAAACCAAGCTGAATTTCGCACTACCTCTCGCCGCGAGAGGCCCGACTGGACCACCGGAGGGCGTCATCCATGACCCCCAACCTGAACCCCAGCGTTCGCCCACGAATGCGGGCCTGATTCGCCATAAGAAAAATGCCAGCACATTAAAAAATTCGGGAGCTCCATCATGTCGTCGATTCGCCGTTATGCCCTGGCCGCCCTCGCCAGCGCCGTTTTTGCCGGTTCCGCCGTTGCCAAGGATTACGAATTGCTCAACGTGTCGTACGACCCGACCCGCGAGCTGTACCAGGACTACAACACCGAATTCACAAGCTTCTGGAAAAAGGAACACCCGGGCGACAACGTCAAGATCCAGCAATCCCACGGTGGCTCGGGCAAGCAGGGCCGCGCGGTGATCGACGGCCTGCGCGCCGACGTGGTGACCCTGGCGCTGGCGGGCGACATCGATGAAATCGCCAAGCTCGGCAAGAGCCTGCCGGCCGACTGGCAAAAACGCCTGCCGGATGCGAGCACGCCCTACACCTCGACCATCGTGTTCCTGGTGCGCAAGGGCAACCCCAAGGGCATCAAGGACTGGGGCGACCTGATCAAGAAAGACGTGTCGGTCATCACGCCGAACCCGAAAACCTCCGGCGGCGCCCGCTGGAACTTCCTTGCCGCCTGGGCCTATGGCCTGAAAGCCGGCGGCAGCGAAGCCAAGGCCCAGGAATACGTGAAGGAGCTGTTCAAGCACGTACCGGTGCTGGATACCGGCGCCCGCGGCTCGACCATCACCTTCGTCAACAACGGTCAGGGTGATGTGTTGCTGGCCTGGGAAAACGAAGCCTTCCTGGCGCTGAAGGAAGACGGCGGTGCCGACAAGTTCGACATCGTCGTGCCTTCGCTGTCGATCCTCGCCGAGCCACCCGTGGCGGTGGTGGACAAGAACGCCGAGAAAAAGGGCAACACCGAGATCGCCGAGGCCTACCTCAAGCACCTGTACAGCCCGGCCGGCCAGGAAATCGCGGCGAAGAACTTCTATCGTCCGCGGGACAAGGATGTGGCGGCCAAATACGCTCAGCAGTTCCCGAAACTGGACCTGGTGACCATCGACAAGGACTTCGGCGGCTGGAAAACTGCCCAACCGAAATTCTTCAATGATGGCGGGGTGTTCGACCAGATCTACCAGGCGCAATAAGCAACACTACCTGTAGGAGCGAGCTTGCTCGCGAAGATCGTCAACGATGACGCGTACATTCTGAATGAGCGCGGTGCCCTTGAGTTCTTCGCGAGCGAGCTCGCTCCTACAATGGTATCTACCCGCTAACCAAGGACTTTTATGTCGCGTCGTATCTCCCCCGTCATACCCGGCTTCGGGCTGACGCTGGGCTACACCTTGGTGTACCTCAGCCTGATTGTGCTCATACCCCTGGCGGCGATGTTCGTGCATGCCGCCCAACTCACCTGGGATCAGTTCTGGGCCATTGTCTCGGCACCGCGGGTACTTGCCGCGCTCAAGCTGAGCTTCGGCACGGCGCTGTACGCGGCGATCATCAATGGCGTGATCGGCACGCTGCTGGCCTGGGTGCTGGTGCGCTACAGCTTTCCCGGGCGCAAGATCATCGACGCGATGATCGACCTGCCGTTCGCCCTGCCCACCGCCGTGGCCGGTATCGCGCTGACCGCGCTGTACGCGCCGACCGGCCTGGTCGGCCAGTTCGCCACCGACCTGGGGTTCAAGATCGCCTACACGCCGCTGGGTATCACCCTGGCGCTGACCTTCGTCACCCTGCCGTTCGTGGTGCGCACCGTACAGCCGGTGCTGGCCGACATTCCCCGGGAAGTCGAAGAAGCCGCCGCCTGCCTTGGCGCCAAACCCTGGCAGGTGTTCCGCCACATCCTGGTACCGGCGCTGTTGCCGGCCTGGCTGACCGGTTTCGCCCTGGCCTTTGCCCGGGGCGTCGGCGAGTACGGCTCGGTGATCTTTATCGCCGGCAACATGCCGATGAAAACCGAAATCCTGCCGCTGCTGATCATGGTCAAGCTCGACCAGTACGATTACACCGGCGCGACCTCCATCGGCGTGTTGATGCTGGTGGTTTCCTTTGTCCTGTTGCTGCTGATCAACCTGCTGCAACGGCGCATCGAACGACCTTAAGGAGGCGCGAAGCATGTCCCAATCGTCCATTTCCGCAGCCTCTTCGGCCAACGCCGACCGTCGTGGCAGCGCCACTTCGCGGCGCATCCTGATCGGCCTTGGCTGGCTGATCTTCGCCCTGTTCCTGCTGCTGCCGCTGTTCATCGTGGTGTCCCAGGGGCTCAAGCTCGGCCTCGGTGCGTTCTTCGCCGCGATCTTCGAGCCGGACGCATTGTCGGCCCTGAAGCTGACGGTGATCGCCGTGCTGATCTCGGTGCCGCTGAACCTGGTGTTCGGCGTCAGCGCTGCCTGGTGCGTGAGCAAATACACCTTCCGCGGCAAGAGCATCCTGGTGACCCTGATCGACCTGCCGTTCTCGGTGTCGCCGGTGATCGCCGGCCTGGTCTATGTGCTGATGTTCGGCGCCCAGGGTCTGTTCGGGCCGTGGCTGCAGGATCACGATATCCAGATCGTGTTCGCCCTGCCGGGCATCGTCCTGGCGACCATCTTCGTCACCGTGCCCTTCGTCGCCCGTGAACTGATCCCGCTGATGCAGGAGCAGGGCACCCAGGAAGAGGAGGCCGCGCGGCTGCTGGGGGCCAACGGCTGGCAGATGTTCTGGCATGTGACCGTGCCGAACATCAAGTGGGGCCTGATCTACGGCGTGGTGCTCTGCACCGCGCGGGCCATGGGGGAATTCGGCGCGGTGTCGGTGGTTTCCGGGCACATTCGCGGGGTGACCAACACCCTGCCGCTGCACGTCGAGATCCTCTACAACGAATACAACCACGTCGCCGCGTTCGCCGTCGCGAGCCTGTTGCTGATCCTGGCGCTCTTCATCCTGCTGCTCAAGCAGTGGAGCGAAAACCGAATCAACCGCCTGCGCGCCAGCGCCGCGGAGGAATGAATCATGTCGATCGAAGTCCGTAACGTCAGCAAGAACTTCAATGCCTTCAAGGCCCTGAACAGCATCAACCTGGATATTCAGAGCGGCGAGCTGGTGGCGCTGCTGGGCCCGTCCGGCTGCGGCAAGACCACCCTGCTGCGGATCATCGCCGGCCTGGAGACCCCGGACGCCGGCAGCATCGTGTTCCACGGCGAGGACGTCTCCGGCCACGACGTGCGCGATCGCAACGTCGGTTTCGTGTTCCAGCACTACGCGCTGTTCCGCCACATGAGCGTGTTCGACAACGTCGCCTTCGGCCTGCGCATGAAGCCGAAGAACCAGCGCCCGAGCGAAAGCAGGATCGCCGAGAAGGTCCATGAGCTGTTGAACATGGTGCAGCTGGACTGGCTCGCCGACCGCTACCCGGAGCAGCTGTCCGGCGGCCAGCGCCAGCGGATCGCCCTGGCCCGCGCCCTGGCGGTGGAGCCCAAGGTGTTGCTGCTGGACGAACCCTTCGGCGCCCTGGACGCCAAGGTGCGCAAGGAGCTGCGCCGCTGGCTGGCGCGCCTGCATGAAGACATCAACCTGACCTCGGTATTCGTCACCCACGACCAGGAGGAAGCCATGGAAGTGGCCGACCGCATCGTGGTGATGAACAAGGGGGTGATCGAGCAGATCGGCTCGCCGGGCGAGGTGTATGAGAACCCGGCCAGCGACTTTGTCTACCACTTCCTCGGCGACTCCAACCGCCTGCACCTGGGCGAGGACCACCATGTGCTGTTCCGCCCGCACGAAGTGTCGCTGTCGCGCTCCGAACTGGCCGACCACCACGCCGCCGAGGTGCGCGATATCCGTCCGCTGGGCGCCACCACCCGGGTGACCTTGAAGGTCGAAGGGCAGAGCGAACTGATCGAGGCCGAAGTGGTGAAAGACCATGACAGCCTGGTCGGGCTGGCCAAGGGCGAGACGCTGTTCTTCAAGCCCAAGGTCTGGCAGAAGGTCGCCAATATCTAACAAGCAAAAGCATCGCGGGCAAGCTCCGCTCCTACAGGTTCGTGTCGTTCGCGACATTTACGAACGACGCCGATCTGTAGGAGCGAGCGGGCGGCGATCCGACTTGCCCGCGATTGCGATCTACACCGCCGCGCGCTTCGGATTGACCCGCACCCCTCCCGCCCGCGCCTCGATCTCATGCTTGAGCGCCTGGCGCAGCCCCAGCAGAAACGCCAGCTCCGCCACCACGAACAACGGCCCGACGATCAGCCCCGAGACATCGTCGACAAAGGCCGGCTTGCGCCCTTCGTAGTAATGGCCGACGAACTGGATCACCCAGCCGATCACGAACATGCCCACCCCGCTGGCCAGCCAGACCAGGGTGCTTTGTTGCGCCAGTGCATGGCCGGCCCACACCGACAGCCCCATCAGCAGCGTCATCAGCAGGCCCAGGCGCAACTCCAGGCGCAGGTAGAACCCGCATGACGCCAGCGCCAGCAACAGCGCCGGCGACAACCACAGCCCGGCGACCGGCCAGGCGGGGCGCGACAGCAGGACCGCGACGGCCAGCACAATCAGCGGAATGCCGATAAAGTGGCTGGCGATGTTGCGCGGATCACGGTGGTAGGCGGCGTATTGACTGAGATGGTCGACGAGGCTTTTCATTGTTGTTCCTCCTGTAGGGTGATCGAATCATGCCCTGCGCCGGTTGCCGGCTCTGTCAGCTAGGCGACAATCGGCTCGCTGCCCGTGTGGATAACGCTATCGATGAAGATGCAGGTCTGGCGTGAGCGCCTGATGAGCGGCCAGTGGTTCAGCCGCTTGCCCGTTGAATTACAGAATAGTCTGCTGGCCAATGCCCGTTTGCGCTCGCTGGCGCCGGGCCAGCGCCTGTTCCAGCGCGGCGATCCGCCCTGCGGCCTGTACGCGGTGCTGGAAGGCACGGTGCGCGTCGGCGCGGTCAGCGAGCAAGGCAAGGAGGCGCTGCTGAGCCTGGTGGAGGCGCCGCACTGGTTCGGCGAGATCTGCCTGTTCGACGGCCAGCCGCGCACCCATGACGCCTATGCCGTGGGCCCGTGCAGCCTGCTCAATGTGCCCCAGGCGGCGCTGCTCGAACTGCTGGACGAGCACCCGCAATACTGGCGGCAGCTGGCGCTGTTGATGAGCCATAAGCTGCGCCTGACCTTTATCAACCTCGAACAGCTGAGCCTGATGCCGGCCCCGGCGCGGGTGGCCAACCGCCTGTTGATGATCGCCCGCGGCTACGGCGAGACCGACACCCCGCGCCGAGTCCTGCACCTGCCCCAGGAGCAACTGGCGCTGCTGTTGTCGCTGTCGCGCCAGACCACCAACCAGATCCTCAAGGACTTGCAGGGGCAGGGCATTCTCAAGCTGGGGTATGGCGAGATCGAGATCCTCGACGAAGACCGGTTGCGGATATTGGCCGGGGTTTGACCGTCAGATCGCTATCGCGAGCAAGCTCGCTCCTACAGGGGCCTGCGTTGTTCATGTAGGAGCGAGCTTGCTCGCGATGAGGCCGGCACTAGCACCGCCAGTCTCCCAGTTAACGCAACCCATCGCGAAACTGCCCCGGCGTCATCCCGGTCCAGCGCTTGAACGCGCGGCTGAAGCTGCTGGCATCGGCGAACCCCAGCAGGTAACTGATCTCGCTCAGGGAACACTGCGGGTCGCGCAGGTGCAGCAGGGCCAGGTTTTCCCGGCATTCGTTGAGCAGGGTGTCGAAGCGACAACCCTCGTCCGCCAGGTGGCGTTGCAGGCTGCGCAGGCTCAGGTGCAGGGCCTGGGCGACCCGTTCGGCCGAGGGTTCGCCTTCCGGCAACTGGGACTCGATGACCCCGCGCACCTTGCGCTCCCAGGTCAAGGGTTGCAGTTGCATCAGGGTGCGCTTGAGCACGGCCTCGTTGTGTTCGGCCAGTTCCGGGTTGGCGTCGTCCAGGTGGCTGTCGAAGTCGTGCAGGCCGAACTCCAGGCGGTCCTCGTCGGCGCTGAAAAACACCGGCGCGCGAAACACTGTGTGCCATTGCTTGGGGTCCACCGGTTCGGGGCGCCGCAGGTACACCGCCAGCGGCGCATAGTCGCGGCCCAGGCGGTTGCGGCAGGTGCGCACGTAGATCGCGACAAAGGCGTCGATGGCCTCGAACGCCGGTTCCGGGTTGCCCTCGGGGACCTTCAGGCGAAAGCGATAACGGTCCTCGGTGCGGGTCAGCTCCAGCTCCAGGGCATCGCTGACCACCTGGTGATAACGCACGATGCGCTCGAACACTTCCCGCAGGCTGCCGCTGGCCACCAGCGCATAACCCAGGGCATGGAAGGTGGTCGGGCTGACGAAGCGCGAGACCCGCAGGCCGATGGCCGGGTCGCCGCTGGCCTGCACCGCCAGCTGCCACAGGCGGGTAGTGCCCGACAGCGGGTAGCGCGCGTTGGGGTCGTCCATCAGTTGCGGGTCGAGCCCGGCCTGGTGGCACAGGGCGGTGCTGTCGAGGCCCAGGGCATCGAGCTGCTTGCGCAGGGCGCGGGTCCAGCTGGCGAGGGAAGTGGGTTCGGTCATGGCGGTTGGCGCGTCCGGTCAACAGGTTGGCGTCCGCGGCTAGCGCCCGGCGCGCGGGCGCAGGGCAGGATGCGAACATCAATAACCAGAGGATGGAAGCATGCACGGTACTTCTGCAAGTCCCGACCGGCTGAATGCTCAGCAACGATCGGCGCATATTCGTGAGGTGGTGCTGGCCAGGGGCGTCGAGCTGCGCGAGCGCTACCCGCTGCTCAAGCATCAGGACGCGCTGGGCGCGGGCATCCTGGCCTTGGCCCTGGCCGGGATGATCGGCTCGGCGGCGCTCTATATCGGCGGGTACATGGCCTGGTGGGCCTGCCTGCTGCTCAACGCATTTTTCGCCTCCTTGACCCACGAGCTGGAACACGACCTGATCCACAGCATGTATTTCCGCAAGCAACGCGTCCCCCACAACCTGATGCTGGCGTTGGTCTGGCTGGCGCGGCCGAGCACCATCAATCCCTGGATCCGCCGTCATTTGCACCTCAATCACCACAAGGTGTCCGGCACCGAGGCGGACATGGAGGAGCGCGCCATCACCAACGGCGAGCCCTGGGGTTTCGCCCGGCTGCTGATGGTTGGCGACAACGTCATGTCGTCGTTGATCCGCACCCTGCGGGCCAGGACCTGGGCGCACAAGCGCAATATCCTCAAGCGCACCCTGAAGGTGTACGCACCGCTGGCGTTGCTGCATTGGGGGGCCTGGTATGTGTTTCTCGGCTTCCACGCCGCCAATGGCGTCGCCGCGCTGCTGGGGTCGCCCATCGATTGGTCGGCCAGCACCCTGGCGGTGATGCAGGTGATCGATATCGCCGTGGTGGTGATCATCGGCCCCAATGTGCTGCGCACCTTCTGCCTGCATTTCGTCAGCTCGAACATGCACTACTACGGCGACATCGAAGCGGGCAACGTGATCCAGCAGACCCAGGTGCTCAACCCCTGGTGGCTGTGGCCGTTACAGGCGTTCTGCTTCAACTTCGGCAGCACCCACGGCATCCACCATTTCGTGGTCAAGGAACCCTTCTACATCCGCCAGCTGACCGCGCCGGTGGCGCACAAGGTGATGGCCGAGATGGGCGTGCGCTTCAACGATTTCGGCACCTTCGGCCGGGCCAACCGCTTTACCCGCAAGGAGCAGACGGTGGCGCAGGTGGTGCGGGGCGTCAGGGCGTGATGGATCGGCGTTGAGGGCCAATCGCGGGCAAGCCTCGCTCCTACAGAGCTGTGTCGTTCGCGACATTTATGAACGACGCCCATCCGTAGGAGCGAGGCTTGCCCGCGATAACGATTACCCGGACGCCGCAATCCCCGGCGCCTTGCACAACCCTGTAGCCGCTGCCGCAGGCTGCGATCGGCCGGTACGGCCGCAGCGATCTCAAGGTCCTAGGAGGTCCTGCGGACCTATCGCAGCCTTCGGCAGCGGCTACGGGATCAATCCGGCTGGAACGGCGAGGCGCTGAGGATCACCCCGGTTTCATCCACGTACTGCTGCCAATGGCCGATCAGCGCCTCGAGCTTGTCCGGCTCGCTCTGCGCCAGGTCGTGGATTTCCCCCGGGTCCTGGCTCAGGTCGTACAGCTGCCAGGTCGCCGGGCCCACGGGGCCGGGGATGTACACCGCTTTCCACTGGCCCTGGCGAATCGCCCGGCGGCCGAACAGCTCCCAGCCGGTGACCGTGTGTTCGTCGTGCACCTGCGCGGTCTCGCCGGACAGGAAGCCCAGCCACGACTTGCCCCGCAACGGCGCCACCTCCTTGCCGCGCCAGCGTTTGCCCGGATGGCGCACGCCGGCCAAGTCGAGAATGGTCGGGGTGATGTCCATCACCGTGCCGAAGCCGTGGCTGATCCGGCCCTTGAGCGACAGCTGCGGGTAATGCACCAGCGCCGGCACGCGGATCCCGCCTTCGGTGGTGAAGGCCTTGAACAGGCGCGACGGGGCGGTGGCGACCTGCGCCCAGGCCGGGCCGTACCAGACGTAGGAGTTGGCGCGGCCGATGTTGTCCAGGCTGTTGTCGTAGTGCTGGTTGAGGTAGGTCAAAAGCTGCGGGCCGAACTTGGGGAAGGCCTCCAGCAGCGCGCCTTCGGCGCCGTTGTCGGACATGAACAGGATAAAGGTGTTGTCCAGCTGGCCCTGCTTGCGCAGGTAGTCCACCACCCGGCCGATGTTCCAGTCCATGCGCTCGACCATCGCCGCGTAGACCTCCATGGCCCGCGCGGAAACCTGCCGTTGCTGCTCGCTCAGGGCCGCCCATTCGGCGCTCAGGCCCAGCAGCGGATGCGGTTCCACATCGGCCTCGATCAGCCCCAGTTGCTTGAGCTTTTCCAGGCGCTCCAGGCGCAGCACCTCGGGGCCGGCGTCATAACGGCCACGGTACTTGGCCACCACCTCCTCGGGGGCCTGCAGCGGCCAGTGCGGCGCGGAAAACGGCAGGTAGGCGAAGAACGGCCGGGTCTGGTCGCGCTCCTTGAGGTACTGCAGCAGCTTGTCGCCGAAGGCGTCGGAGGAATAGAAATCCTTGGGCAACTCGTCGATGAAGCGGTCGTCCTCGATGTACAGCGCCGGGGTGGATTTGAGCAGGCCCGGGGTGTTTTCGTCGTAGGTCGGCTCGAAACCGTAGTGGTTGGCGGCGCCGGGCAACAGCGAGAACGAACGCTCGAAACCACGGGCGTGGGGCGCCAGTTCGGCGGTCAGGCCCAGGTGCCATTTGCCGCTCATCAGGGTCTGGTAGCCGGCGTCGCGCAGCAGCTCGGGCAGGGCCACCACGCGGTCGTTGAGGTGGCCCTCGTAGCCCGGCTTGCCGATCAGTTCCGGGGTCAGGGCCTCGGCCATGGTGCCGATGCCGGCGATATGGTGGTCGGTGCCGGTGAGCAGCATGGAGCGGGTCGGCGAGCAGGTCGGCGCGGTGTGGAAGTCGGTCAGGCGCAGGCCGTTGAAAGCCAGGGCATCGAGGTTCGGCGTGGCGATTTCGCCGCCGAACGCGCCGAGATCGGAAAAGCCCAGGTCGTCGGCGAGGATCACCAGGAAGTTGGGACGTTGCGGCATCTATTCACTCCTTATCAGCAAGCAATAAAGGCCAGTGGCAGGTCACGGATCTGGGCGGGCAAAGGCACCTGGTAGTGATCGTCGCTGGTCAGTTCGTGGAGCAGTTCTTCGCGCAGCTGGTGGAAGTCGAAACTGCTGCGCTGGCGCGGATGGGGCAGGGCGATGTCCACCACCCGCTTGATCCGGCCGGGGCGCGGTTCCATCACCACCACGCGGTCGGCGAGGAAGATCGCTTCCTCGACGTCATGGGTGACCAGCACCGTGGTGATCCTGGCCCGCTCGCGGATCGCCAGCAGCTCGTCCTGCATCTGCTGGCGGGTCAGCGCATCGAGGGCGCCGAAGGGTTCGTCCAGCAGCAGGATGCGCGGGCTGGCCACCAGGCCGCGAGCGATGGCCACCCGTTGCGCCATGCCGCCGGACAGCTGGTGCGGGTAGGCGCGGGTGAAATCGGTGAGGCCCACCAGTTCGATGAAATCGGCGATGCGGGTTTGCCGTTCAGTGGTGCTCAGGGCTTCGTTGACCAGGCCCAGGCCGATGTTTTCCTCGACCGTCAGCCAGGGGAACAGGCGGTGTTCCTGGAACACGATGCCGCGTTCGCCGCCGATGCCGTTGACGGCCTTGCCGTCGACGCGGATCTCGCCGCGAAACTGCGTATCCAGGCCGATCAGCAGACGCAGCAGGGTGGATTTGCCGCAGCCGCTGGAGCCGACGATGGCGACGAATTCGCCCTCGGCGATTTCCAGGTTGAATTCGCGGATCGCCTCCAGTTCGCCGCCGGCGACCTCGAAGGTCTTGCCCACCTGGTTGAAGCTGACGATGGGGGAAGGTACGAGTGCGTTCATGCGTGTCTCCAGCGCGTGGCGCGGGTTTCGAGCTGTTGGCCAATGAGGTTGAGCAGGGCGCCGGTGAGGCCCACCAGGAGCATGCCGGCGAGGATCAGGTCCATGCGCAGCAGTTGTTGGGCGCCGATCATCTGGCTGCCGATGCCGCCGTTGGACGGCATGAAATATTCCGCGCCGATGGTCCCCAGCCAGGCGTAGATCAGGCTCAGGCGCAGCCCGGCGAAGATCCCCGGCGCGGCGCCCGGCAGCACCAGGCGGCGCAGGCGTTGCCAGAGGTTCAGGCGCAGCACTTGCGCCGCCTCGGTCAGTTGCGGCGACAGGTTGGCGACGCTGCGCTGGGTGGCGATAAACAGCGGGAAGAACGCAGCCAGGGCGACAAATACCCATTTCGCCAGTTCCCCCAGGCCGAACCAGGCGGTGAGCAGCGGCACCCAGGCGAAAATGGCGATCTGCCGGAGCGCCGCCAGGGTTGGTCCCAGAATCCGTTCACTCAGGTGCGACAGGCCCAGCAGCAGGCCCAGGGCAAACCCCAGGCCGCCGCCCAGCAACAGGCCACCGAGGGTGCGCCGCAGGCTCAGGCCCAGGCCGCTGGACAGGCTGCCGTCGAGCAGGCCGTTCCAGGTGGTTTGCAGCACCGCCAGCGGGCTCACCAGAATGTTGGCGTCGACCCATTCCAGTTGGTTCGCCACTTGCCACAGCGCCAGCAGGAACAGCGGTAGCAGCCAGGGTTGCAGGCGTTGCCAGCCCTGGTAGCGCGGGCCGCGGCGGATCTGCGCGATGGCCGGGTGCGGCCAGTGCACCAGGGCCTTGTCCAGCAGGCCGATGCCGCGGTCCATGGCCACGCCAATCACCCCGATCACCACGATGCAGACGAAGACGATATCCAGCATGAACAGCTGGCGCGCCCAGACCATCAGGTAGCCGATGCCTTCGCTGGAAGCCAGTAGTTCCACCGCCAGCAACGAGGTCCAGCCGGCGGCCAGGGCCAGGCGCACGCCGGCCATGAAGGCGGGCAGGGCGGCGGGCAGTATCAGCCGGCGGATCAGCAGGTGCGGCGGCAGGCGCAGCACGGCGGCGGCTTCACGCAATCTGGGCTGGGCGTCGCGCACGCCGACCAGGGTATGCAGGGTCACCGGCACCACGATGGCCTTGACCAGGACCACCAGCTTGAGCAGTTCGCCGATGCCGAAAAACACCATGAACAGCGGGATCCAGGCCAGGGTCGGGACCTGGGCCAGGGCGGCGAAGGTCGGGAACACCAAGCGTTCCAGGCGCCGGCTGGAGCCCAGTGCCGCGCCCAGCACGGCGCCGGCGCCGATACCTGCCAGCAGGCCCCAGGCCAGCCGTTGCAGGCTGATCGCCAGATGGCTCCACAACTCGCCGCCGGCCAGCTCGAGCGCGCTGCTCCAGACCAGCGCGGGTGCCGGCAGGATCTGCTCGCTCATCCAGGCATTGCGGCTGGCCAGCCACCACAGGACGAACAGGCTCAGGGGCAGCAACCAGGGCAACAGCCGCCGGTGGATGCGCGGCCAGGACTGCGGCTTAGCGGAGGGCGCGGCCAACGGCAAGCTGAGAAGGGAAACACGGGCCATGGACGATCTCCGTTGTCGGGTTTCTTGCTGATTTCAACCGTCTTCTTTCTGTAGGAGCGAGCTTGCTCGCGATAGCGGCATCGGGGCCAAAACCGGCCTGCGGCCTATCGCGAGCAAGCTTGCTCCTACAGTTTGTTTTTTTTGGTTATATAAAAAGTTATATCGATGCTATTGGGAGATAAGAAAGGCCATTTAAGGCCTCCAGGCACGCTGCATCCAATGCATTTGGAGAATATTTTCGATGCTGTCCATGCATACGCCGCGCAGAGCCGCGTCCTGGCTGGTTTATTCGAACGAGTTATTAAAATGTGAACTTATAGTATTTAAAGCTTGGACCGCCTTGGGCCTACCTTCTGCTCCTCAATGCCCGTCGCAGCCAGGAGCCACACCTTATGAACCTTCCCTTCAAACGCGTCTTCAGTCTGTTCGCCGCGCCGGCCCTGGCGGGGATTCTGGGCTGCCTGCCACTGCTGGCCCAGGCGGATGAGCTCAAGCAGATCCGCATCGCCGTGCCGGATCTCAGCGCCGGCACCCAGCACAGCGGCGGCGGGGTGACGGACGTGCTGCGCCAGCAGCAGATCTTCGAAAAGGCCTTCGCCGACCAGGGCATCAGCATCCAGTGGAATTACTTCAAGGGCGCCGGCCCGGTGATCAACGAGGCCTTCGCCAACGGTCAGGTGGACCTGGCCTACCTGGGGGACCTGGCGGCGATCATCGGCAAGTCCAACGGCCTGGACACCCGCCTGCTCAGCGCCACGGCCCGTGGGGTCAAGCAGTACCTGGGAGTGGTGCCGGGGTCGGGGATCAAGACCTTGCAGGACCTCAAGGGCAAGCGGGTCGCGGTGTTCCGCGGCACGGCCACGCAGCTGTCGCTGGATGCCGCGCTGGCCAGCCAGGGCCTGAGCGAGAAGGACCTGAAGATCATCAACCTGGATTTCAACGCGGCGGTCGCGGCGCTGGCGGCGAAGCAGATCGATGCCACCTGGGGCGGTTCCAACTTGAACGCCTTGCAGGCCAAGGGCCTGGCCGAGGTGCCGCTGAACACCAAGGACCTGGGCGGCGCGGGTAGCGTGCAGGCGGTGCTGGTGGGCAGCGGCGCATTCGTCGACGCCCATCCCGAGGTGGTGGAGAAGCTGCTCAAGGCCCAGCAGCAGGCCGTGCAGTGGCTGACCCAGGACAGCAACAAGGACGCCTATATCGAGCTGGTGTCGGGGCTGGCCAGCTACCCGCCGGCGGTGCTGCAGCAGGACCTCAAGGATCAGCGCTTCAGCGAAATCTTCCCCTCGACCCTGGACCCGGTATTCCTCGGCAAATTGCAGGACGCGGTGGACCTGGCCGCGCAGCAGCGGCTGATCCGCAAGCCGTTCAAGGTCAGCGAATGGGTGGCGCCGCAGTTGGCTGCGGCGGGGCTTTAAGCCTGGGGTGCAGCTGGGATCGTTATCGCGGGCAAGCCTCGCTCCTACAGAAGCTCACGGTCTTCTTCTGTAGGNGCCCGCGATGGCGTCCTAGGACGCAATGCTGACCTGCTGCCGATCCACCGCCACCAGCACTTCGATCATCTTGCGGGCCGCTGGCGACAGGCGGAATCCCGTGCGGCTGACGATGCCGCAGCGGGCGTTCATGCTCTCGATGTTCTGCGGCAGGTTGCGCCAGTGCAGCAGCGCCAGGGAGCCCTGTTCGATGTCCTCGACGAAGGCCTCTTCGGTGCCCACGCCAATCGCATTGGACTGGCGCACGATCTTCACCAGCGCCGGGAAGTGCTCGGTCTGGATGGTCGGGGAAAAGTCGATGCGCCCGCTGAGATTGGCCAGCAGCTTGCGGATCCCCGGCGGGATCAGGGTGGTGGCCAGCGGGTAGTCGAACATGTCGTTGGTCGACAGGCTTTCCTTGGCCAGCAACGGGTGCCCCGGGCGGCAGAAAAACACCCCGCGCTTGGGCGTCAGGGGCTGGGTCTGGAAGTTCGGGTCGGCCTCGAAATGGCGGATGTCGGCGATAAAGAATTCGATCTCTTCGCGGCTCAGGCTGCGGCTGAGTTTTTCCCAGTTATCCACCTCCAGGCAGATGCGCACCTTGGGGTGGATGCCGGTGAATTGCGCCACCGCGTCGGGCACCAGTTTCACCGCCGGCGCCGGGCCGCAACCGAAGCGCAGTTCGCCGGCGTCGAGCTTGGTCATCTGCGTCACTTCGCTGCTCAGCAAGGCCGCGCCCTGCACCAGGCTCAGGGCGTGCTGCAACACCACCTGGCCTTCCGGCGTGGGGCGCAAATCCTTGTTGCCACGGTCCACCAGCACGCAGCCGAACTCCTGCTCCAGGCCCTGGATGCTGCGGCTGAAGGCCGGCTGGGTGATGCCCATGGCGTCGGCCGCGCGGACAAAACTGCGGTGTTCGTTGAGGGCGATGAAGTAACGCAACTGGCGAAGATCCATATGCTTTCCCGGCATCCGAAAAATAGCCCGAAGGCATTTGCGACGAGTGAGGAATGAGGTTTTAAATGCAAGCTATTATTCCGTCAACGAAGCATGTGAATATCTATTAGATCTAAAGTGAATATAGATAGAGCGTTGTTTCGCTGCCGCTCAACCGTAAGCAGTCAGACGAGGGTCGACCCGATGAGCAATGCCGCACTAGCCGTTAAACCCGCTGTTCATGCGCTTGAGATCCACCCGGTGGCCGGCCGTATCGGCGCCGAGATCCGTGGCGTGCAACTCTCCGGCGAGCTGGACGCCGCCACGGTCGAGGCCATCCAGCAGGCGCTGGTGGACTACAAGGTGATCTTCTTCCGTGGCCAGACCCACCTCGATGACCAGAGCCAGGAAGCCTTCTCCCACCTGCTCGGCGAGCCGGTGGCGCACCCCACCGTGCCGGTGCGCGACGGCACCCGTTACCTGCTCGAACTGGACGGCGCCGAGGGCCAGCGCGCCAACTCCTGGCACACCGACGTGACCTTCGTCGATGCCTACCCGAAGGCCTCGATCCTGCGTTCGGTGGTGGCCCCGGCTTCCGGTGGCGATACGGTCTGGGCCAACGCCGCCACCGCCTACAACGAACTGCCGGCGGAGCTGCGCGAGCTGGCGGACAAGCTCTGGGCGGTGCACAGCAACGAATACGATTACGCCGGGACCAAGCCGGACGTGTCGGCGGAGAAGCTGGAGCGCTATCGCAAGGTGTTCACCTCCACCGTCTACGAGACCGAACACCCGCTGGTGCGCGTGCACCCGGTGAGCGGCGAGAAGAGCCTGGTGCTCGGGCATTTCGTCAAGCGCATCAAGGGTTATAGCCAGGCCGATTCGGCGCACCTGTTCAACCTGCTGCAAAGCCATGTCACGCGTTTGGAAAACACCGTGCGCTGGCGCTGGACCGCCGGTGACGTGGCGATCTGGGACAACCGCTCGACCCAGCATTACGCAGTCGACGATTACGGCACCCAGGACCGCGTGGTACGCCGCGTGACCCTCAAGGGCGACGTACCGGTGGGTGTGCACGGGCAGCGTAGCCAGACCATCAAGGGGCTGTGACGGAGGTCGTCACGGCTCTGTGTAGCCGCTGCCGCAGGCTGCGATAAGGCCGAAGGCCTTTGGCGATCTTGAGACCGCCGC
>NZ_JAQZAA010000051.1:0-37294 GCF_028640875.1 Pseudomonas sp. SBT1-2
GGCTTGCCCGCGATGAACGTTAACGATAACGCGCCACCCCTGAACGCCCCTCATAGCAAAGCCCCGAATCAAAAGATCCAGGGGCTTTTTTAGCGCCTGCAACAGGCTGCCGCAGAGGACGGCGGGAGGGGAGGCTCAAGCGCTTAGGGACGGCCCTAGCATCGCCTTGCCCTGGGCAACATCCAGCAACGCCACACCATCGCTCAGCAGCAGCGAGGCGAGCATTCAGACACTGGATGGTGGGCCAGTCATTAGCTGAAAAAACTGACGTCTTCTTCCAATTCTTTCCAGGAGGTTTAGGACGTTTCCTAGATCAATGCCGTGGGTGGCTTGCTAGCCTGGCTCGGCTGTTCAGCTTGGCCGAATCTGGATGTGACCAGGCCAAAAACGAGTTGCGCTGACATCAAGTCCGCGCACCAGAGCTCGCTCGCTATGTCGCAGTCCAAAGGAACAAAGGATGTTCAACAGAGCCAATGAAACTCACTTCAGCCTGAGCATTGAAGGCGTCCAAAGCGACTTGCAAGTAGTCTCTTTCAAGGGGACCGAAGGCGTCAGCCAGCCGTTCCGTTTCGATCTGGAACTGGTCAGCGAGAACCCCGACCTGGACCTGGAAACGCTGCTGCACAAGCAGGCGTTCCTGGCCTTCGACCCGGCTGCTTTGAACGGCGAGGGCAGTGGCATCCACGGCCAGATCTACCGCGTGGCCCAGGGCGATGCCGGCAAGCGCCTGACCCGCTACAAGGTGTCGCTGGTGCCGCAGCTGGCCTACCTCGAACACCGCACCAACCAGCGCATCTACCAGCAGCTGTCGGCGCCGAAGATCATCGCCCTGATCCTCGAAGAGCACGGCATCCAGGGCAACGCCTACCAGTTCCAGCTCGGCACGCCGTGCCCGGACCGCGACTACTGCGTGCAGTACGACGAAACCGACCTGCACTTCATCCAGCGCCTGTGCGAAGAGGAAGGCCTGCATTACCACTTCCAGCACAGCCCGGAAGGTCATCTGCTGGTATTCGGTGACGACCAGACGGTGTTCCCCAAACTTGGCCAGCCCATCGCCTATATCCAGGGCAGCGGCATGGTCGCCGATGAGCCAGTGATCAAGGGCTTTAACCTGCGCCTGGAAACCCGCACCCGCCGCACCACCCGCCGCGACTACGACTTCGAGAAGCCGCGCCTGCAACTGGAAGCGGCCTATAAACCCGAGGCTGCAAGCGAAGAGCCGGACCTGGAAGACTACGACTACCCGGGCCGCTTCACCGACCGTGCGCGCGGCAAATTCCTCAGCCAGCGCGCCCTCGAACGCCACCGCGCCGACTACCAGCAGGCCGAAGGCTGGGGCGACCAGACACGCCTGGTCAGCGGCCATTTCCTGGAACTGTCCGAGCACCCGCGCAGCGAGTGGAACGACCTGTGGCTGCTGACCCATATCGTCCACGAAGGCAAGCAGCCGCAGGTGCTGGAAGAGTCGGTGACCAGCGACACCGCCGACGCCTCCCGTGACAACAAGGACGGCTTCCACCAGGGCTACCGCAATCGCTTCCTCGCCACACCGTGGGATGTTTTCTACCGTCCACCCCTGAAGCATCCGAAGCCTCGCGTGCTGGGTAGCCAAACGGCCAAAGTCACCGGCCCCCAAGGCGAAGAAATCCACTGCGACCAGTACGGTCGGGTCAAGGTGCAATTCCATTGGGACCGCGAGGGGCAGAGCGATGATAAGACCAGCTGTTGGTCACGCGTCTCTTCCGGCTGGGCCGGTGCTCACTACGGCGGCATTGCCATTCCTCGCGTTGGCATGGAAGTGCTGGTGACTTTTCTTGAGGGCGACCCCGACCAGCCGCTGATCACCGGCTGCCTGTATCACAAGGAAAACCAGGTCCCCTATGACTTGCCCGCCAACAAGACTCGCAGCACCTTCAAGACCCTCAGTTCTCCAGGCGGCGGTGGCTGCAACGAACTGCGCATCGAAGACAAAAAAGGCGCCGAGCAGATCTTTATCCACGCCCAGCGCGACTGGGACGAGAACATCGAACACGACCAGAAAATCCGCATCGGCCACGAACGCCACGACACGGTGGAGAAGAACACCTACACCGAACTCAAGGCCGAAGAACACCGCACCACCCACGCCGACCGCAAAGTCGAAGTCAAAGCCGACGATCATTTAATTGTTGGCCAGGACCAGCACATCAAACTCGGCACGGCTCAACTGATTCAGGCCGGTCAGGAAATCCATCTCAAGGCTGGACAAAAAATGGTGCTCGAAGCCGGAGCAGAGCTCACGCTGAAAGCGGGAGGCAGCTTTATCAAGTTGGATGCTGGTGGCGTTACCGTGGTGGGGCCACAGGTGAGGATCAATTCGGGAGGGGCGCCGGGCCAAGGTACCGAGAATGCGGCGTTATTACCCATCACTCCGCTACCCGCTGACAGGGACAACGCGGGCGAGCTTCTGGAACCTGCGGTCTCGCAACCCGCCCCGGATGTCATACACAAACTGAGCGCGATCGTGAGCCCGTTACCGGGACTTCCAGGATATGAGGATGAGCCGTATACCCTGTTTGCCGATGGCGCGGCTATTCAGGAGGGCCTGACCGGGGCCGATGGCGTGATCACATTCGAGCACGTCCCTGGCACTCAAGCCTATGCGGTAGAACTGGTGAATGGTCATCGCTTCGAGATTGAGCCCAAAGAAGACAGCAGCCAATCCGGTTCACCCAATCAGCAACTGGCACGCCAAGGTTATCGCGACTATCACGCCCAGGCCGATCAGCTCGAACCCTTGGGTTCAACAGATGATTACCGCGCCGCTACCTTGAATCCGGCAAGCAAGCCGAAGAGCCATTGAGTGCAGGAAGCCATCGAATGACAACGGACTACAGCAAGGAAGTTATTCAGCTAACGCCTAAAGCCCACCAGTCCACGGCCTTGACCATGGACTGGTTCGCCAGAAAAGCGCTTTACCCGCCGCGAGCCGGTATACAAGTCACCCCGCTGATCAACGGTGAGCACGCATTCGGCGCTGTATACGATGCCATTCGGGGCGCGCAAAAGAGCATCGAAATCATCAGTTGGGGATTTGACCCAGCGATGCGTTTCAAGCCCGACAGTGATCGAATCGGTGAACTGCTGGATGTTCAAGGTCGACACGGCGTCAAGACGCGTGTGTTGATCTGGAAAAACCCGCTGGCCAACTTTGTTGAAAACACCATCATCGGTGATGGCCTCGCGGGTTCGGGAGGCACCGCAATGGGATCGGGCGTGGCCCGAGCAAGCGCAGCCTCCGATAAGGACCTCAAGTACCGTCAGACGTTGGAGTTTCAGCGCACTTATTATCAGGATGAACTGGCCAAGTTGTATGCGGCTCAACGGCAGGTTGACGGTGCAGGCAAGCGCCCTCAGCCGCCCAATCCCGCGCGTGAACGTGAGTTGCAGGCCATGCTGGCTGACATCGAAGCTCAGCTGAATGGGGAGGGCGGCTACAACACGCTCAAAGGCTCGGGTGGGCCCAAATATTCCCCCCAGGATGAGCAGTACACCCGGGAGTGGTTTAACCGCCTGCACGATGGGCGGATGCAGAACGTCGAGTTTCGCACCCGCGATTTCTCCACCGAAGTTCCGCTCAACGCGATCATGCGCGGACCTCAAATGGCCAGGGAAAAGGGGCGTCTGGCGACGCTCTATCGACTGATAAAAGGCGAAGCGCCCGACGTCAACTTTGCGCACATGCTGGCGCTGACGTTCTTTGCCAGCCACCACCAGAAGATGGTGCTGGTGGACTATGAAGACACCGCGAATGCGGTCGGCTTCGTCATGGGGCACAACATGCATCGCAATTACTGGGATACCAGCGCGCACCTGTATGACGACAAAGCCGCCCGGCGCAGCCCGGGCTTCGGCCCATGGCAGGACTTGTCGATGAAAGTGCAAGGGCCTGTGCTGCATGACCTGAACCACAACTTCAGCACTGCCTGGGATCGGGAAACCTTTTGGATCAAGAAATGGTTTACCGATGGCCTGCGCGATCAGCGCGAGGCTATCAAGCCAGACAATTTCAAAGCCGCTGGCTCGACCATGGCACAGATTTGCCGCACCCAGCCGCAAGAAGGGGCGGAAACCTCGATCCTGGAGCTCTACCACAAAGCGTTAGGCAACGTGCGCAACTACGCCTATTTTGAAAACCAGTACTTCCGCTACCCGGCGTTTGCCAAACAGTTACGCGAGCTGGCGGCCGCTTATATCGCCAAAGGCAGAGACAAGGACTTGTACGTGTTCGTAGTCACCAACAACCCAAACAAAAGGGGTTTTTCCAGCACCACCTACGCCACCTTGCAGGAACTCGGGCAGGAGCAACTGATGCCCCAGGCCCAGCGTACGCTGACGGAAGATATGCTGCGAAAGCGCAGCCAGTTGGCGTATCTGGAGGCCAACCCACACACCGACCCCTACGTGCAGCGCGCTCAACTCAACCGAGCCGAGATACTCAAACGCGAGATCACCGAGCTGGAAAAAAAGGGCGTTACCCCTGAGGTCGAACAGCGCCTGGGCGGTCTCAAGGCAAAAGATATTCCTGAACTCGGCAAGCCAAAATCGAATGACAGCGAAGATCCCAAACCCTACACCCTCAAGGACATACCCGGTCTCAAAGTCGTCATCGCCACCCTGACTGCCTGCACGCCGGAACCCGGAAGCACTTTATCCGAGGGGCAACAGGCCTACTTCCGGGATATCTACGTGCACTCCAAATTGTTGGTGGTGGACGACGTCTTCAGCTTGCTCAGCTCCGCGAATATCAACGCCCGCAGCCTGCATACCGACTCTGAATTAGGCCTCGCTGCGCCGGATGCCGAGCTGGCCAAGCATTGGCGGGAGGAGTTGTGGAAGTTGCATGCAGGTAAGTCATTTGATGATGACCAAAAACGTTGTAATGCGGCTAAAAACTTCAAAACATGGAATGAAGTAATGGATAAAAACTGGAAAAATAAAAACAAAAATGAACCGTTAATTGCCCACTTGACTCGTTTCTGGGATGTGGAGACGCCTTATGCCAAAGCCATTGATTAAAGCCCTCTCTTTTTGTGCCATTACTTCTTTATTGTTATTGAGTGGAGTTTCGGCCATGGCCTATCCAACCTTTACCTGTGCCTACGAAAAAGACCACAACCCACCACTGGATGCCGAGGCAGATGGTTGGTTTCAACAGGCTCGCGCTCTAGAGAAAGTGCGTGGTGTCAAAGACTGGCGAACTATCGTCGGGCTCTACGAAAAAGCCATCGCCAAAAATCACTGGAAGGCGATGCATAACCTGGCGGGACTCTATCGCACGGGTTGGCCAGGACAACCAGGTGTTGAACAAGACACCAGCAAGATGCTCGATCTTTATGAACGCATGGTCAAACTCAAGGTGCCGTTGGGTTATTACAACTGGGCCGTGGTTGTCGAGAACGGGCAAGGCGTTTTGAAGTCAGACCGGATGGCCAGTTCATATATGTTTCAAGCGGCACAATTGGGTAGTCCTTTGGCACAAGTTCAAATCGGAAATTACTTGTCATTCGCGTTGCCACGAGACAAACAGGACGATCAAATGGCCGAGCCCTATTTTCGATGTGCTGGTGCTCAAGACTCGCCGGATGCAATTGTCGAAACGGCTGCATTCTATGAGATATCAAAAAAAAATAAGCCTCGAGCACTGTTCTATTATCAACGTGCCGCATCGTTGGGTAGCTCCACAGGGCTAAGTAATTTAGAAGGGGCTTTCGACGCTGCGCCAAGACCGATATATAACTTTGGATATCAGCCAGACCCAAAGCTTCATGAGTTATATGCCAACTTGTCGAAGCAACTAGATGCTAATCCTAATTTGCGCTTCCCTAATTTGATGAAGGATCACCCACTACCCCCCCATCCCAAGCAAGGCTTTGATGCAGAGCACCCAGATCGCAGGCCAGAGATATGAGTTATCTTATTTGCCAAGAAAAACGTCGGTGCATACCAGGGCAATTGATTAAAACAATGGCTTTTTGTGCTGTCGGCATGTGCGGTGTATTCAATGGCACTCCGGTTATGGCCTATCCAACCTTTACCTGTGCCTACGAAAAAGACCACAACCCACCGCTGGATGCCGAGGCAGATGGTTGGTTTCAACAGGCTCGCGCTCTAGAGAAAGTGCGTGGAGTGAAAGACTGGCGAACCATCGTTGGACTCTATGAAAAAGCCATCGCTAAAGATCATTGGAAGGCGATGCATAACCTGGCGGGACTCTATCGTACAGGATGGCCAGGACAGCCAGGGGTAGAGCAAGATACCAGCAAGATGCTCGATCTTTATGAACGTATGGTCAAACTCAAAGTACCGTTGGGTTATTACAACTGGGCCGTGACTGTCGAAAATGGACGAGGCGTATTGAAGTCAGACCGGATGGCCAGTTCCTATCTGTTCCAGGCGGCGCAATTGGGTAGTCCTTTGGCACAAGTTCAAATTGGTCAATACTTCGCCTTTGCTCTCCCTAGGGATAAGCAGGACGATGATATGGCTGAGCGCTATTACCTATGTGCGGGGGCTCAGGACAATCCCGATGCCATAGAGAAAACCGCAAGCTTTTATGACACCGCTAAAGAAAACAAACCAAGATCTCTATTCTATTATCAACGTGCCGCATCACTAGGCAGCTTCACTGGCTTAAGTGCTCTACAAGGGGCGTTCGATCTGCAAGTGGACCCATTATATGATTTTGGCTACCGTCCCGATGCAAAGCTTCATGAGTTGTATGCAAAACTGTTGAAAGAGCTAGATGCCAATCCTAATTTGCGATTTCCTAATCTGATGAAAGACCATCCTCTACCCGCCCACCCCAAACAAGGCTATGACGCAGAGCACCCGGATCGCAGACCGGAAATTTGAATGACTGCATTCACTCCAGTAGCGGCGATCTAATGAAATACACCACATGAAGAACGACCTCATTTAAGTGCGAAGTTGCTGTATCACATTATTTTTTTCATGTATTTTTTCGATCTAGATAAGGAATGAAAATGCTGTTGCTTAGTTGCAAGCCAGGTGAGACGTTCAAACTCGGTGAGGAGATAATGGTCAGCGTGATGGATATTCAGGGCAAGCATGTTCGTTTGGGACTCATGGCGCCTAAGAAAATCGCGATACATCGCCATGAGCATTACCAAAAATATCAGGGTCGGAAAAGATAGTGCAGTAATCATGACGGGGCTTGCGCGGTGGTCACGCTGGGTGTTGTTTAGCTTCAAGGATCGCGGTGGCTGTTAGATTGCTTCGAGGGCAATCGAGCGTCGACCGGCCGCTCCTACAGTATGGGGAGGGATGATTATCCTGGTGCCCATGCCCCCCCTGTAGGAGCGAGCTTGCTCGCGAAAAAAACTATGAGTTGTCACAGTCGGCAGCCATTCACTGAGCGGCGAGCACCGCAGATTGCAGATTGCTGAACACCCCCAATTTGTGCGAAAACAGCACAGATTCTGTGCTACCTACACTGTGTTCGAGCTTGAGGTATTTCCCTAGCATTTCCTCATTCACTCAACCGAAGAAGGAAATACCCATGCAACGTTTTACCCGTCGTTTCCTCGCCGCTTGTGCATTTTCCGGCATTGTTGCCAGTACCGGCGCCCTGGCTGAAGGCCATCCGACCATTCGCGCCATGTCGGGCGCCATGCCGGTCAGCGAGTTGCCAGCCGGCAAGTCCGCGCTGTTGGTGATCGACTTCCAGAACGAGTATTTCACTGGCCGGATGCCGATCCCCGATGGTGCCAAGGCCTTGGCCAATACCCGTGAGCTGATCAAGTTCGCTGACAGCCATAACATGCCGGTCTATCACGTCCAGCACGTTGCACCGGCCGGTTCCGCGGTGTTCGCCATCGATGGCGAAACCGTGAAGTTCCACCCGGACATGCAGCCGCGGGCCAAGGACACGGTTGTGCAGAAAAGCACCGTCAGCGTTTTCGCCAGTACCGATCTGGAAAAGCGCCTGAAGAGCGCCGGCATCGAGAACCTGATCATCTCCGGCCTCATGACCCACGCCTGTGTCGCCGGTGCCGCTCGTGACGCCGCGCCCCTGGGCTACAAGGTCATAGTCGCCTCCGATGCATCGGCCACTCGCGACATCACCCGGGTCAACGGTGACAAGGTCGACAAGGACGCCTTGCACAAGGCCGCGCTGGCCGAGGTCGAGGACACCTTCGGTGACGTGATGACCACTGCCCAGATCCTCAAATTGCCGGTGCGTTAAGTCGATATGAATCAGATGCTCGCCATGCGTGTGTTCCGCTGCATCGTCGAAGCCCAGGGGTTTTCAGCCGCTGCCGAGCGGCTGGATACCACTCACTCCTCGGTGTCGCGACATTTGCAGCAACTGGAGTCCACGCTCGGCGTGCGTCTGATCAATCGCAATACCCGGCGCATGAGCCTCACCGCGGCGGGCGAGCGTTATTACACGGCCTGCGTGGACATCCTGGATCGCGTCGATGCCGCGTCCCAGGCTGTCGCTCTGGAGCAGGAACGCCCCTCCGGGCTGCTGCGCATCAGCGCACCGCTGGTGGTCGGTACCCTGGAACTGGCCCATTGGTTGCCGGCATTCCAGCAGCGGTATCCGGATATCCAGGTCGATCTGTCCTGCTCGGACCCCTTTGTCGATCTGGTGGCCGATGGCTTCGATGTGGCCATCCGCATCTGCGGTCCCTTGGCCGACAGCAGCCTGGTCGCGCGCTTGCTCACGGTCTCGCCCATGGTGATGGTCGCGTCATCGGCTTACGTCTTCAGGTGCGGCCTGCCACGCAGCGTCGCCGAACTCAGCGAGCATCGGCTGCTGACCTTTGCCTCGGCCACGCAGTGGTCGCTGGAGAGTGAAAAGGGTGAGCCGGTTGCCGTGACTGCCGACAGTAGTTTTCACACCGATACCATCACCGCGCTGCACGCCTGTGCCTTGGCCGGCGGGGGTATTGCGGCCTTTACCTTGGCCACCGTGCAGGACGACCTGCTGGCCGGACGGCTGGTGCGGATTCTTCCCGAGTTCACCCTCGGCGTGCGCCATTACTATGCGCTGTACCCCCATGCCCGGAACCTGCCCGCCAAGGTCCGGGCATTCGTCGATTTCATGGCCGAGTATTACCGGCCCAAGTCGTGACACCCGAGCTTGGGAAATTTCCTACAAACCTCTGGGAACGCCCCTGCTCATCACTCCGCCGTCAGCCCGCAAAATGCCTCTCCCTGGCTCCCTGGTCGTGGCAAACGAACGATGATCTCACTGCGTATTCTGGTTTTGGAAAAGCACTCGGTTCAGCGCAGCGCGGTGGTCGCTGCGCTACAGCAACTGGGGGTTTTCGATATTGTGCAGGCCAGCAGTGGCGAGCAGGCGTTGGCCTTGATGCAGAGGCAGGGCAGGGTGGATGTCGCCCTGTGTGACCTGGCGCACAAGGGCATGGACTGCCTGGACTTTCTCAACTGCGCGGGCCAGCTGTCGATGGTCCGGGCGGTGATTCTCTACTGTGATTTCCAACCGCAGTTGCGCCGGGCCATCGAGCAGATGGCGTCGTTTTCCGGCCTTGAACTGCTGGGCACCCTGAGCACGCCGATCCAGGCCAAGGCCCTGCAAAAGATCCTCCAGCGTTACCAGCGCCAATGCCTGGTCACGGCCTCGACGCCTTCGCCAGCCACGACCTTGCCCAACGAAGAAGACATTCGCCGCGGCCTGGCCCTGGGCGAGTTCCGGGCGTTCTTCCAGCCCAAGTTCTTTTTGGCCAATGGCCAGGTGGCCGGGGCCGAGGTCCTGGCGCGCTGGCAACACCCGTCGAAGGGCTTGCTGCTGCCCAGGGACTTCCTCGCCGCCGTGCTGGCCTACGACCTGATCGACGAGATGTTCAAGCAGTTGCTGGAGCAGGGCCTGAGCCTGCTGGGCATGTTGCAGCGCGATCGGCGACCGCTGGAAATGTCGTTCAACCTGCATGCTTCGCAATTGCAGGATCCGGGGCTGACCGACCATATCCGCCAGGCGTTGAAGCGTCATGGGGTATCTGCCGCGGACCTGACCTTCGAGCTGGCGGAGAACGGCCTGCTGGAGATCCAGCCGCGGACCCAGGAAAGCCTGTTGCGCTTGCGCGTGATGGGCTGCGGGCTGTCGATCGACGATTTTGCCGTCGGCTTTTCCTCGCTGAAGCTGCTCTGCCAGTTGCCCTTCACCGAGATCAAGCTGGACGGCGAGTTTGTCCGCAGCATCCACGAGCCGCGCAGCAAGGCGGTGATCGCCAGCACCGTGGCGTTGGCCCGCGCGCTGAACATGGCGCTGGTGATCGAAGGGGTCAGCAAGCAGCAGGAATGCCATGCGCTGATCAACATGGGGTGTGAACTGGGACAAGGTTTTTACTATGCCCAGCCAATGTCGTCCCATGAGCTGCTAACGTGGCTCCAGGCTCCATTCATCGCTGGGCAGGAAGAGAATTAGCCAGCGTTTCGCGCCAGGAAAAACACATTGCGCATCGCGTTGCAAAAGCTCGGATATGCTAAAAACCGTAGACCGGTACCCGGCATTTTCTGTATACCGCCGTGATCTCTTCCTGACTCAGTTCCGTTACTCCTTTTTCCAGAGGCTCCTATGCTGAAAGCCGTGATTGTGGACGATCACCCGTTCATTCGTTCGACCGTAAGAATGATCCTCAAGCAAGAGCAGTACGAGATCGTGGCGGAGACCGACAACGGCGCCTCGGCCGTCCAGCTGACCCGTGAACATCAGCCGAACCTGGTGCTGCTGGATATCTCCATGCCCGGTGTCGACGGCCTGGATGCCCTCAGCCGCATCTCGGCGTTGAAGCTGCCGGTGAAGGTGCTGGTGCTGACCTCCCTGTCCCCGGTGTTCTTTTCCATGCGCTGCATGCGCGCCGGGGCCGCCGGCTACGTGTCCAAGGCCGATGACCTGGACGAACTGGTGAAGGCCATCAACGCCATCAAGTCCGGCTACACCTTCTTCCCGGACCTGACCCTCAACTCGGTCCGCCGAACGGATGTGGATGCCTCGGAGCAGGCCTTGATCGAGAGCCTGTCCGACAGGGAACTGTCGATCCTCCAGCAGCTTGCCAAAGGCCTGAGCAACAAGCAGATCGGCGACGACATGCTGCTCAGCAACAAGACCATCAGCACCTACAAGGCCCGGCTGATCGAGAAGCTCAATGTCAGCTCCCTGGTGCATCTGTCGGATCTGGCCAAACGTAACAACCTGATCTGATGAACAGTCCACTGCGCTTGTGCCTGGTCCTGCTTGTGCTGCTGTCGCCGGTATGGGAGGTGGCCCAGGCGTCCGATGAACCCGAGGCCCTGCAATTACTCGGGCGTTCCACGCTGGGCGAGCACCAGGTCGAGCTGGCCGAGGCGGACTGGAGCTGGCTGCGCAAAAAGGCAACCCTGTACCTCGGGGTGTCGGCGCCGGATTACCCGCCCTTCGACGTCACCGGCAACGGTCGCGATTACGAAGGCCTGACCGCCGACTACATGGGGCTGCTGGCCCAGCTGCTGCATGTCCAGGTAGAGGTGCGCCGCTTCAATTCCCGGGCGGAGCTGATCCGCGCCTTGAAAGCCGGTGAAGTCGACTTGCTGGGCACCGCCAACGGCTTTGAAGAGACCGACCCCGAGCTGGTGATGTCGGCCGCCTATGCCGACGACCAACCGATGATCGTCACCCGCAACGATGGCGGTGCTGCATTGGTCGCGGATATGGCGGGGAAGAAGATCGCCATGCTGTATCACTACCTGCCGCCGCAGAGCGTCAGTCGCGCCTATCCCGACGCGGAGTTGCAGCTTTACCCTTCGACGCTGAGCGCCATCGGCGCCGTGGCCTTCGGCAAGGCCGACGCCTACCTCGGCGATGCGATCAGTGCCAACTACCTGATCGGCATGAACTACCTGAACAACGTCCAGCTCACCGACTTCTCGCGGCTGGAGGGCAGCCGTTTTGCCTTTGCCTTGTCCGCCAGCAACACCCGGCTGCTGGGCATCACCAACGCCGCCATCGCGGCGATTCCCATCGGCGAGCGCATGGCCATCCTGCGCCGCTGGGGTTCCTCCGAGATGAATATCCCGGGGCAGAATCGCCTGCACCTCACGCCCAAGGAACAACGCTGGCTGGAACAGCACCCGCGGGTCACGGTGGCGGCAATGGAGAACTTCCTGCCGCTGTCGTTCTTCGACAAGAAGGGCGCCCTGCGCGGCGTCAGCGCCGACGTGCTGGCCAAGGTCAGCCTGCGCACCGGCCTGAAGTTCGACGTGGTACGCGGCACCTCCATGGCCCGGCAGATCGACAACCTGCATGTCGGCAAGGTCGACCTGCTGGCCGCCCTGACCCCGAGTGCCGAGCGCGAAGGGCAGATGCGCTTCACCCGGCCTTACCTGTCGACGCCCTATGTATTGATCAACCGCGGCGAACCCGGCAGCCCGGCGACCCTGGACGAGATGGCCGGCAAACGCCTGGCGATCATTCGCGGCATGTTCCTCACCGACTACATCGCCAGCCACTTTCCGCAAATCCAGATAGTCCATGCGGACAACGCCGCCCAGGTCATGGCGATGGTCGCCAAGGGCGAGGTCGATGCCGGCGCCAACTCCCTGCTCAGCGCCCGCTACATGATTTCCCGGCAGTATCGGGACCGCCTGCACATCACCAGCACCGTGGGCATCGAACCCGCGCGGTTCGCCTTCGTCACCAACCGTGGCGACCTGGAGCTGTACGCCATCCTGGAAAAAGCCCTGCTGAGCATCTCGCCGGAAGAAATGGCCGAGATCACCAATCGCTGGCGCAGTGAAGTGGTGATCGACGACACCTTCTGGCTGCGCAACCGTGGCGCGATCGTCCAGGGTTTCTTTATCGCCGGTGTCTTGCTGCTGCTGGCGTTTCTCTGGATCGCCTACCTGCGCCGGCTGATCCACCGGCGCGAAGTGGCCGAGCGGGCGCTGAACAACCAGCTGGAGTTCAAGCGCGCGCTGATCGACGGCACGCCGCATCCGATCTACGTGCGTGACCTCGAGGGGCGCATGCTGATCTGCAATTCCAGTTACCTCGAAGTCCTGGGCCTGAGCCACGAGGAGGTGCAGGGTAAACGCGTCGCCGACAAAGGCTTTGCCGACAGCGCCGAAGCCGCGGCCTTTCATGCGGAGTACCAGCAGGTGCTGCGCGACGGCGTGGCGAAAATCCAGGATCGCTCGCTGGTACGGGCGGATGGGCAGCGGCTGACGATCTACCACTGGATGCTGCCGTACAAGGACAGCGAAGGCGCCATCGCCGGCATGATCGCCGGCTGGATCGATGTCAGCGAGCGCGAGCAACTGCTGGGCATGGTCCAGGAAGCCAACCGGGCCAAGACCACCTTCCTGGCGACCATGAGCCATGAAATCCGCACGCCGCTGAACGCGGTGATCGGCATGCTCGAACTGGCCCTGAAAAAATCCGACCAGGGTGTGCTCGACCGCTTTGCCATCGAGGTCGCGTCGGGGGCCGCCCACGGCCTGCTGGACCTGATCGGCGACATCCTCGACATCGCGCGGATCGAGTCCGGCAAACTGTCGCTGACCCCGGGCCGGGCCAACCTCCGGGAACTGGTCCGGTCGGTGGCGCGGATCTTCGAGGGCCTGGCGGAGCAGAAACACCTGAGGCTGGAGCTGGCGCTGGATGCCCGCGCCGATTGCGAGGTGTCGATCGATCCGCTGCGCTTCAAGCAGGTCATTTCCAACCTGGTCAGCAACGCCATCAAGTTCACCGCCGAAGGCGAGGTACGCCTGCTCCTGGAGGTGCTGGCCGATACCCCTGGCGAGCCGCTGTCGATCCGCCTGCGGGTGGAAGACACGGGCCAGGGCATCTCCAGCGAAGACCAGCAGCGCCTGTTCAGTCCCTTCACCCAGGCCAGCAACAACAACCAGTCCGGCCGCAGTGGCTCGGGCCTGGGCCTGGCCATCAGCCGCACCCTGTGCGAAATGATGGGCGGGCAACTGCAACTGAGCAGCGTGCTGGGGCAGGGCACCCAGGTCGAAGTGCTGCTGCAGGTGCCGGTCCTCGAACCCTTGCCCCCTGAACAACGCGCCGAGGTTGAAGAAACGCAGCAGCGGCCCCTGAAGATCCTGGTGGTCGACGACTACCCGGCCAACCGCATGTTGCTGTCCAAGCAGCTGGGCTACCTCGGCCACGAAATGGTCGAGGCCCAGGACGGCGCCCATGGCTTGCGCGCCTGGCGCAAGCAGCGTTTCGACGTGGTCATCACCGACTGCAATATGCCGATCATGAACGGCTATGCCTTGTCTCGCGCGATCCGCGCCGAGGAAGCGGATCGCGGGCTGGCCCGCAGCCTGATCATCGGCTTTACCGCCAACGCGCAGCCGGATGAAAAGACCCGTTGCCTGGAAGCGGGCATGGACGATTGCCTGTTCAAGCCCATCAGCCTGGAAGCGCTCAAGCAGCGCCTGGACCGCTTCGAAGCGGCTGTGGTGGAGTCGCCGGCAGAGCAGGCGACTTCGGCGCAGGCCGACGACATCGACTTCGCCTCCCTGGAAAAACTGGTGCGCGGCGATCAGGCGGCCATGCGAGAGCTGTTGAACGACCTGGCCCTCAGCAACCAGCAGGACATGGCCCGGCTGGTCGAAGACTGCGCCACCCAGGACTGGCAGGAACTCGCGGACCTGGCGCACAAGGTCAAGGGCGGCGCGCGCATCGTCAAGGCGCGACGCTTGATCCTGGCGTGCGAGCAGCTGGAGTCGGCTTGTGAAGCGAAGAGTGATGAGCATGCCCTGCGGCGGGCTGGCAACGCTCTGAGAGAAGAAATGTCCGCGCTGGCGATCGCGTTGGACAATTACAGCGGGGCCGTCGAGACCCGATGAAGTGGAGAACCGGGCATAAGCCCGGTTCTTCTAATAGTTACAGTGACTGGGCCGCAATGGCCAAGCGTCTTGATCCTTCCATTATTCAAAGTCCTCCTTGATACAAGGCCGTGGAGAATGGCGCGCAATGTATTGTGCTTTGTCTATAACGCCATGCTCCGGACGTTATTCTGTGCCCCTCCGGTCCGTCGGAAATTTCCTACAGAGACTTGGGCTGGTTCGTGTACTCCCACGCTTGTCTCTTGCTTATTCTAGTTCGCAGGTAATAGGGAACAAGCTAACGATCTGAATGACCTTGGGCTCACTACCTGTCTTTGATCTAATATTTTATTAATAGGTAAATGCAATGAACTTTCCCAAAAAAATGATGTTGGGCTCTGTATTGTTGCTGGGTGCCAGCAGCGTGTTTGCGAATACTGCGGACCTTCGTGTTATCGGTAGTATTGCGCCAAGTGCCTGTACTCCGGTGTTTGCCGGTGGCGCAGTTGTTGACTATGGCGTTATTCCTAATACGTCTTTGAATCCAACGGCGTCTACTACTCTGGCCCCACGGACGATCAACTATAGCATTACTTGTAATGGCCCTCTTCCGATCTCCACAAGCTGGAGTGATACTCGCTCAGGTACAGCAATACCAGGGGCTCTGGCGGCCATTAACTATTTTGGTCTGGGCACACATAGTGGCGATAATATCGGTAACTATATGATTGAAAATATTGTTGCTGGTACCACTGCGGATGGTAATCCTGTAACTGTAGTTCAGAGAAACTCCAATACTGAAACTTGGTTTCTCGCCACCACTGCAACAGTCGCTAATAATGGCATTCGCCAGTATTCGTATGCCCCTGTTGGCACATTGGTTCCGGGCGCTTTCTCGACATATGCTGGAGCGCTTCGTGTGACGGCAACGATTGCACCAACCCAGAGTCTGGATATGAGCACCGAAGTGACGCTTGATGGTCTTTCCACCATGACTGTCCACTACCTGTAATAGGATATTTATATTGCGCTCCGCTTGGAGCGCAATATGAACTTTTGTTTTTTCTTTGCTTGTCTTTTTTTCTTAATTCTATCTCTTGGACCCTAAGGGGTAAGTGCGCCTTTAATTTACTGGAGTTAACCATGTTTAATATTTTCGATAAGACCAAACTGCTCTTTCTCTCGGCTGCCATGCTGGCCACTTTCAGCAGCCTGTCCCAGGCGGCTGGCATGGTGCCCGAGTCCACCGTGGTACTGGTCAATGTGGCCGATGGCGAAGGCACCATGAATGTGACCAACAGCGATGACAAAGCCATGTTGCTCTACACCTCGCTGGAAAACCTGCCAGGGGACGAGGAGAGCCTCGTGGTGGTCAGCCCGCCCGTGGCCCGGGTCGAGGCTGGGGAAAAACAGCTGGTGCGTTTTATCGTCCAGTCGGACCAGCCGATCACCACCCAACGTCTCAAGCGCGTGAGCTTCGAGGGCATTCCGCAGGCTGACCCTGGCGCCAAGGCGAAGATCGGCGTGACGGTACGGCAGAACCTGCCGGTGCTGATCAGCCCCGGGGATCTGCCGAAGAAGCAGGACCCCTGGACGGTGCTGGAGTGGAGCCTCAACGGCCGCGACCTGACGGTGAAGAACGACAGCCGCTACGTGGTGCGCCTCAACCAGGCCTTCAGCGTGATGCCGGCCGACCTCAAGCTGGAGCTGCCTGCCACTTACATCCTGCCGGGGCAGACCCAGCACTTCGAACTGCCCGCCGGCACCACCCTGGGTGCTGATGCCAAGGTGCGGATCTACCCGGTCACCACCTACGGCTTCGCCACCCAGCCTTTCGATGCGCCACTGAAGAAGCAGTGATCCCGTTTCCGACCTTTCAAGTGGTGTGCCCATGATTATCCGACCGACGATGGCGTATTCCCGCCGAGGGAATACGCGGAACTTCCCTGCGCCCATGCCAGCCTTCCGGGTCAAGCCCTTGCTGGTGATGATCGCCGGCCTGATCGCCTGTGGCGCACAGGAAGCCAAGGCTGCCTCGACGGGCAGCGCGGCACCCAAGGATGCACCGGCTCCGGCCTCGTTCGACCTGGGCATGCTGAAAAGCCGTGGCCTCGACCCGAAGGTGGCGGAGTTCTTCAGCCAGGCCCCGCGTTTTTCCGAGGGGCGCCGTCGGGTCGACTTGCAGGTCAACGGCAGCCCGCGCGGCAGCGTTGAAGCCCTGTTCGATGCCGAGGGCGCGTTGTGTTTCGACCAGGCGCTGCTGGACCAGGCCAACCTGCGGGTGCCCGGGGACGAGTTCCGGCTGGGCAAGGCGGGCGCCGCTTGTTATGACTTTGCGGCGGCCTACCCACAGACCGAAGTGCAGCTGCGCCCGAACCGCGAGGAAGTGGCCCTGCTGGTCAGCAGCGACGCCCTGCGCCCGGTCGACGAAGACCTGGGCATCTATCAGGGCGGTGGCACCGCCGGGCTGTTCAACTATGAAGTGCTGGGGCAGAACAACCAGTTCTCCGGCGGCAAGAGCAGCTACTACGGGGCCAATACCGAGTTGGGTTTCAACGCCGGTGACTGGATTGTCCGCAGCCGCCAGGCGTACTCGATGCAGAACGAGGTGAGCAACTTCCAGTCGCTCTACACCTACGCGCAGAAAACCTTCGTGCCGCTGAAATCGACCCTGCAGGCGGGGCAGATCAATATCAGCAACTCGGTATTCCAGGGCGCGGCGATCACTGGTGTGCAGGTGATCCCGGAAGCGGCGTTGCAAGGTCGCGGGCTGGGCGGTGCGACCGTCGAGGGCATTGCCCAGAGTGCGGCGCGGGTGGAGGTGCGCCAGGCCGGCGCGCTGATCCACACCAGCCTGGTGCCGGCCGGGCCCTTCAGCCTGCAGAACGTGCAGCTGTTGAACGGCCGCACCGACCTGGATGTACGAGTCATCGAAGCCGACGGCTCCGAGCGCAGCTTTACCATTCCTGCGGCGTCCCTGGCCCAGGTCTCGCTCAGCGAGCCGGGTTATTCGGTGGCCGCCGGTAAGGTGCGCACCTTCGATACCCGGGACATGCAGTCGCCGATGGTGGTGACCGGCACCGGCGGCTGGCTGTTGAACCCGAACAACAAGCTGTCGACCGGGCTGATGCTCAGCGACAACGACTATCGTGGCGCGGCCTGGACCCTGGATTCGAGCCTGACGCCGACTACCTGGATGAGTGTGCAGAACACCTTTTCTAATGCCGGCGAGGAGGGCAAGAGCGGCACCCAGGCGAGCATCTCGCTGAACACCAGCCTGACCCCGAAGATCAGCGCCGGGGTCAACGCCACTCGCCAGACCGCGGGTTATCGCGAACTGCTCGACACCACCCGCGAGCAGACCCCGGGTTATACCGATGGCCTGACCGAGAGTCAGTACGGTGTTTCCCTGGGCTGGAACGATGATGTGCTGGGGGCCTTGGTCACCAGCTACTCGACCGGGACCACTTTCGATGGACGCAACACCCGCCACCTGAATGCGTCCTGGGTAAAAACCTTCAAGCACGCGACGGTCAGCCTGAACGTCGAGCGCTCGCTGAACAACAATCGTGATCAGGATGAATTTTTCCGTGGCCGGCGCTCCTCCAGCGACAACGGCAATGCCATGTACCTGACGGTCAGCGTGCCCCTGGGCGGCAAGCGCAACGTGCGGGCCTACGCCAACAAGCGCGACGGCAGCACCCGTTTTGGCACCACCTACGATGACAACAGCAACGATTTCGCCACCTATCGCCTGAGTGCCGAGCGCGACACCGAGCGCAAGGAGCAGGACTTCTCCGGCAACCTCAACCTGATGCCGCGTTACGCCCAGGTCAACCTCGGTTATGCGCGCAACGGCGCCGACAGCACCAGCTACAGCGGCCAGTTGCGCGGCGGCGTGGCGGTGCATGAGAACGGCGTGACCCTGTCGCCCTATGCCTTGAGCGACACCTTCGGCGTGGCCAAGGTCGGCGATGTCGGTGGGGTCAAGCTGACCACCCCGAGCGGCCCGGTCTGGACCGACCCCTGGGGCAATGCGGTGATCCCGCAGCTCAATGCCTACCAGAACACCCGGGTGGAGATCGAGACCAAGAGCCTGCCGCGCAACGTCGATATCCAGAACGGTTTCAAGGCGGTGTCGGCCGGCCGCGGTTCGGTGCAGAAGCTGGATTTCTCGGTGGTCAAGTCGCGCCGCGCCTTGCTGCGGGTCACCGATGCTGCCGGTAAGCCCATGGCTAAAGGCCTGGCCGTGTTCGATGCCAAGGGCAACTTCGTCACCACGGTGGTGGATGACGGCAAGGTGTTCCTGACCAATGGGCAGTTGAGTGAGGCCTTGAGCATCCACACCACCGAGAGCACGTCTTGCGCGCTCAATTTCAGCCTCCCGGAAGAACCGGATCTGGACGTGTATTTCGAAACAGCCAAGGCCACTTGCACGGCTGGCTGACTGTCGACCCCATGCCGGGGCGAGGAACGAATATGAAAACTTCCATGTTCAACCTGAGAGCCGTTGCTCTTGGCGCACTGTTGATCGGTGCCGCGTTATCCAGTGAACAGGCCTTGGCCGATGACTGCCGGATCAACCTGAGCCAGTCGCAGATGGACTTCGGGCAGGTCATTCCGCCCAATTCCAACGTCGCTCTGAATGCCGGCAACCTGCATGACCTGGGCAATAGGATGATCAGCCTCAACGCCAGTTGCCCGCAGCCCTCGAAGTTGCTGCTGGTGCTGCGGGGCGAACAGCTTGGGGCGGACTTCAAGTTCGCCCAGCAGGGGCAGACCCGCGTGGCCTTGAGCAATGCCCTGCTCGACGGCCGCAGCGTCGACCTGGCCCAGGTCAAGTCGCCAGGCGCGGCGCCAGGTGCCTACAGCTCAACGATCAACGTGGTGCCGGGGGACATGATCATTCCGGTCAGTGGTGGCCTGCCGGCGACGGGGTCGGTGCTGTCGCTGCAAGTGGAGATCCAGCCGGTGGTGCCGGTTGCCGAACTGCGTACCCGCGAGGCCAAGACCCTGGAGGCCAATCTGTCGTTCCAGGTCAGGACCTACTGAGCCGGGTGCAGGCCGCGTTGTTCCCGGACCAATGAACTCCAGGAGCTGACGCGGTGGTTGCAAGCGTAAGGAACGGCCCCACGGGCTGATCCTTGTTTCTCAAAAAAAGGCAAGCGTCTGAGCGAGCTTTGCAATCGGAGTATTGCGATGCGGGTTTGTGCGTGCTGAAAAAAATAAGGGATGTGTTGTATGCCTGCTAAAGCGAAGTGTCGTCTGGTCTGTGTGGTGGGGGGCGTGGCGCTGGAAGTCATGACCATGGGGAACGCCCAGGCCATTAGCGTGCCTGGCCTGGTACTGGATGGCGTGACCATCGACGTGACCGGGAACAACTTCCCCGGGGTGCGCGATGGCGGGAATGATTTCCCCATCAGCATCCGCGACAGCGTGATTAGCGCCAACGGCCAGTTCAGCCACGGGGTGCTGTTGTCGGGCACCAACAGTTCGGTGCTGGCCAACGATTCGAGGGTGTCGACCCTGGGCGATGCCAGCCATGGTTTCAGCTTCGCCGGTAGCAACCAGACCGGGGAACTGAACCGTACCGGAGTAAGCACGGCGGGCGACAATTCCTTTGCCTTGAACCTGGGGCAGGGCGCCCGGGTGCAGGCGGATGGTGTGAGCCTGGAGACCCAGGGGCGCTTTTCCTCGGCGGCCGACCTGTCGGGCGCCAGTCTGCTCAGCGCCAGCGGCAGCCGTTTCCAGACCTCGGGCGACAATGCCCATGGCCTGTACCTGCTGGGTGCCGACAGCAGCCAGCGGGCGCTGGCCAATCTCAGCGACAGCGACGTCCGCACCACGGGCGACAACGCCATTGGGGTCAACGTCAACCGCAACGCCACGGCGACCCTGGACGACACGCGGATTGCCACCCGCGGCGCCAACGCCTATGGCGTCTGGGTACCGAATGCCGACAGCCAGTTGCTGGCGAACAACCTCAGCATCGACACCCAGGGCGCCAACGCCATTGGCGTCTTCACCCAGTTGGGTGGCAAAGCCAGCCTTGACGGTGGCCGCGTGCACACCCAGGGCAACCAGGCCTATGCGCTGTATGCCGGCAATGTTTCTTCCATCGAGGGGCGCAACCTGTCGCTGCAGGTCGGGGCCAGCAGTGTCGGCGCCTTTGCTTCCGACCGTTCGCAGATCAGCCTTGAGAACATCGACCTGAGCAGCGACCAGACGGCCATCGGCCTGGCGGCCTATTCCGGCTCGACCATCGAAGCCGCTGATTCGTCCATCACCCTGAGCGGCAACGGGGCGCGGGCGGTCCAGGCCAATAACGGCGGGACCTTACGCCTGGACAACCTGAGTATCCAGGCCGCTGGTACCGACAGTATCGGCTTGCAGTCGCTGGCCAGTGCTGGCGTCAGCAATACCTTCGAGCTGAACAACACCCAGATCGACGCTGCCAATGGCCGGGCCATCAGCGTCCAGGGCGGCAGCGCGCAAATCGATCTGAGCGGCTCGACGCTCAGCGCGGACACCCTGTTGGCGGTGGATCAACGCACCCTCGCCGATGGCCGTGTGCTCGACAGTGAAGACGTGCTGATCAAGGCCAGCCAGTCGAGCCTGAGCGGCGCGATCCAGGCCAACGCACGCAATTCGCAACTGCTGCTGGAGGACGGTTCCAGCCTGTCCGGCACGGCCCATGGCCTGAATGTGCTGACCCTGAATCAAAGCGCCTGGGACATGACCGGCAGCTCGCAGATCGGGCAGTTGAACCTGGCGCAAGGGCAGGTGCGTTTCAGCAGTCCTTCGCACAGCGTGCTGGCCATCGACGGCGACCTCACCGGCAACGGCACCTTCATGATGAACAGTGACCTGGCCAGCGAGCAGGGCGACCTGATCAAGGTCGGCGGTTCGATCGAAGGCGCCCACACCCTGGTGGTGGAAGACTCCGGCCATGAGCCGGCGGCGGCCAACGGCAAGCTGATGGTGGTGGATGGCAACGGTGGCGCGGGGGGCTTCAGCCTGTATGGCGGGCATGTGGACGCCGGCGCCTTCCGCTACACCCTGGAGCAGCGGGCGAACGACTGGTACCTGGTCAACACCGCGGGTGTCGCGCCGGTTGATCCTCCGGTCGACCCTATCGATCCACCTGTCGATCCCGTCAACCCGATCAATCCGGTTGACCCTGTGATTCCTGTAGACCCGGCCCCGGCCCATCTGTCGGCGGGCGCCAATGCCGCCATCGCCTCACAGACCGCCGCCGCCACCTTGTGGAATGCGCAGATGAATACCCTGGTGAAACGCCTGGGCGAGCTGCGCCTGGGTAAGGATGAAGGCGGTGTCTGGACCCGGGCCATCGGCAGTCGCTACAACATCGCCGAGCATTCCAGCCGGGCGTTCAGCCAGAACAACAGCGGGGTCGAGATCGGCGCGGACAAGGCGATCGGCCTGGCCAGTGGCAAGGTCTATGTCGGCGGCATGCTCGGTACTGCCAAGTCCGAGCTGAACTTCGGCGAAGGCGCGTCCGGGCAGATCGACAGCCGGATGCTCGGGGTCTACGCCACCTACCTGAACGATAACGGGGTGTATGTCGACAGCGTCCTCAAGTACAGCCGTTTCGACAATGACCTCAAGCTGCCGACCAACCTGGGCAACGCGGTCAAGGGTTCCTACAGCGCCAATGGCTATGGCGTCGATGTGGAGGTAGGCAAGCACATCAAGCTCAAGGATGGCTGGTTCGTCGAGCCGCAGGTCGAGCTCAGCGCCACCCGCACCACGGGCGCGAACTACACCGCTAGCAACGGCCTGCGGGTTGATTCGGCGGCCATGGATTCCTTGCAAAGCCGCGTCGGCTCGCTGTTCGGCCGCAGCCTGGAACTGGGCAATGGCATGCGGGCCCAGCCTTATGTCAAGGCGTCCTACATCGCCGAACATGCGGGTGATAGCCATGTCCGGGTCAACGGCCACACGCTCAAGTCCGAGTTGCCGGGCAACCGGGCCGAGCTGGGGTTTGGCGGGATCCTGCAAGTCAGCGAGCGCAGCAAGCTTTCCCTCGATGCCGAGTTCGCCAAGGGCAATGACCTTGAACAGCCATGGGGCGTGACGCTCGGTTATCGCTACCTCTGGTAAGACGGAGTTCCCTCCTTTGCCCAGCCTCGGCTGGGCTTTTTTTTACGGGCAGTTTTTACGGGCAGTTTTTACAGGCAGTTTTTGCCGACAGTTCTTACCCGTGCGGCGATGCTTTTTATTGGTACGGCGACCCTTGGGAAATTTCATACAGCAACTCAGGCCGTTGCCTCGGTTATTTCCCCGGGCAGTGACACAAGATGGGCGTCCAGCACTTGTCGTGGGTGGGTCCAATGCCTGTTTCTACTTTGCGTGTCATCGTCCTTGAAGATCATTCGTTCCAGCGCGCCATTGCCGTGAGCATGTTGCAGCAGCTGGGTTGTACGGAGGTGTTCCAGGCCGCGGATGGCGCGCAGGCGCTGGCGGTGCTGGACGAGGTCGGCCCGGTGGATATCGCCCTGTGCGACCTGCGCATGGACGGCATGGATGGCCTGGAGTTTTTGCAGGCGGTCGGCCATTCGGGGCAGGTGGGGTCGGTGATCATCAGCAGCTCGCTGTCCGCCGACTTGCGCCGTACGGTGCGGCAGATCATTTCCCTGTTGAACCTGGAACTGCTCGGCGATATCGGCAAGCCGCTGCCCTACGAAGCCCTGGAGCGCTTGCTAAAAAAGCATTGCGCTGTGCCGCGTACCGGAACATCACCCGAACCGCCGGAGATCTTTCCGGATGAGGCTCAGGTACGCGAGGCCCTGGCGGCCCACGAGTTGTGCGCGTTCTTCCAGCCGAAATTCATCCTGGAGACGGGGGAGATCACCGGGGTCGAAGTGCTGGCGCGCTGGCGGCATGCCTCCGGCAAGGTGCTGTCGCCCGCGTGTTTCCTGCCGGTGCTGGAACGCGACGGCTTGCTCGATGAGCTGCTGAGCCAGCAACTGCACCAGGGGCTGGCGCTGCAACAGCAATTGCGGGCGCTGGGGCATGACCTCAACTTCGCGTTCAATCTGCACGCCGGGCAATTGTCCAACGGCACCCTCGCTTCGCAGATCCGCAGTTTGCTCAGCGAGTACGGCGCGCGCGGTTCCAGCCTGACCTTCGAGTTGACCGAGAGCGGCCTGCTGCAAGCGCCGGAAACCAGCCTGGCGTGTCTGTATCGCTTGCGGATGATGGGCTGCCGATTGTCGATCGACGATTTCGGCAGCGGCTTTTCTTCGCTCCAGCGTTTGCTCCAGCTGCCTTTCAACGAAATCAAACTGGATGCCGGGTTCGTCCAGGCGCTGACCCAGGAGCCGCGTTGCCATGCGGTGGTCAGCAGCACTCTGGCCCTGGGTGAAGCCCTGGGGATGGCGGTGGTGGTGGAGGGCATCGAGACCGATGAGCAACGCCAGCACCTGCTGAACATGGGCTGCACCCAAGGCCAGGGGTACTGGTATGCCAAACCCATGAGCAGCGGCGACCTGCTGCGCTGGCTCGAAGGCGGACAACAGCGGAGCCAGCGCGCATGACCAACAAAGCCCTGCGCATCCTGATCGCCGACGAGCGCCACGAGCAGTTGCTGCACATCGAAAAGCTGCTCAATCGCCTTGATTACTACCGCATCGCGCCGATCCGCACCTTCGACGAGCTGGCGTTGCTGACCAGCGGCCCGCAGCCGTCGTTCGATCTGCTGATCGTCAACAAGGCCCTGGCCTTGCCCCATGGCGTCGACATGCAGCAGTTCTGTCGCGCCCGCCCGCAGATCCGCCATGCGCTGTTCTACGACAGCCCCGCGCCATCGCTCGAGCTGATGCTGCACAGCCCGGAGCAGCCGGTGCGTGCCTGCCTGGCCGACACGCCAGACGCCGACTCGCTGAGCGTGCTGATGAGCATCATCGACCCGCCATCCCAATGGGCCAGCCTGAAAGCGCTGCCCTGGTTGCGCGTTTCCGTTCGAGCCTAGCCAGCCCAGCAGGCCCAATAAACCTTCAGTAAGCCGTTGTGCATTGCCAGTGGATGAGGCACTTATGGATTCGTGTCAGTCGAACTTGGCTGTTCATCAAAATTGAGGAGGCTCCATGAAGTCATTTATTCGTCCGGTTTATCTGTTCGGTCCATTGTTCCTTTCCCTGTCCAGCCTGCACGCCACTGCGGCCGACTGGACTTACCACGGCGACCATGGCCCCGCACACTGGGGCGAGTTTGGCAGCGAACTCTGTGCCCAAGGCGCGCAACAGTCTCCAATCGATGTCGAGATTAAAAAAGTTCGACCCGTCAAAGGCAGCGCCTCGGACTTGAACATCAGCTATGGCGTGTCGTCACTCAAAGTCGTCAACAATGGCCACACCATTCAGGCCAATGTGATCGATGGCGAAACAGTCACCTTCAAGGGCCGTGAATACCGCCTGGTGCAGTTCCACTTTCATACGCCCAGCGAGCACCGGATCGACCATCGCGCCTATCCAATGGAGGTGCACCTGGTCAACCAGGACCCGGACGGCCACTTGCTGGTCATCGGGCTGATGGTCAAGCAAGGGCACAACAACCAGGCGCTTGCCGGGTTGTGGAAGCAACTGCCTGATCGCGAGGGCAAGGAAGCGACCCTGAGTGCCAAGGACGCACCTGATCTCGGCTCACTGCTGCCTGCCAACAGTCACCATGTCTTCTACACCGGCTCACTGACCACGCCGCCCTGCACAGAGGGTGTGCAATGGGTGTTGTTCGAACAACCCATTGAACTCTCCAGGGCGCAAATCGAGAAAATCCACCAATTGTTTCCCGACAACCATCGCCCCGCGCAGCCGGTTAATCAGCGCGAAGTGGACGAAGACTGAGCCCTTGGGAAATTTCATACAGCAACTGAGGCCATTGCCTCGGTTGTTGGCCTGGGTGCTCACGCAAGATGAGGTACAGCTCTTCAGCGCTGGTCGACAGGCCAGACGCTGATCCGCTGAGCGTGCCGATGAGCATCATCGATCCACCGGCCCAATGAACCATCAGTCAGCAACTGCGCATTGCCCGTGGGTGATGCGCATGTGGATTCCTATTGCCTCTCACTTGAGTGAAGAAGGCTTCGAGCACTGGCTGGTAGAGAACATCTGGAGAACTTTATGAGCACTAAACATGCACGTCGGCGAGCCATTTTCTGGGCTTCCCTGCTCACCGGCACGGTATTGATCAGCGCCTGCGCCAGCGCGCCGGCGCCGGATGAACAGGTGTCCCTGGCCAGGAATGCCCTGAGCCGCGCGGTATCCGCCGGGGCGACCCAGTACGCGCCGGTACAGATGAAGACCGCGCAGGACAAGACCGTGCTGATGGACCGCGCCCTTGGCGAGAAGAACTTCGGCAAGGCCAAGGGCCTGGCCGAGCAGATCGAGGCGGACTCGGCCCTGGCCGAGCGCATGGCGCGCACCGCGAAATTGCAGAAAGAACTGAAGGATGCGCAGACCGGTATCCAGGTCCTCAAGCAGGAAATGCTGCAGGCGCCCGATGCTGGGGTGAATCCAGCCTCACCGATCTTTTAACTGAGGAATTTTCCATGCGAACTTCATTGATTTTCCCTTCGCTGTGCGCGTTCGCGCTGGTCCTGACAGGCTGCGCCGCCACCCCTGAAAACCCGCAACTGATCGAGGCGCGCAAGCTCTATTCGCAGCTGCAGAGCAAGCCTGAGTCGAGCACCCTGGCCGCCCTAGAAACCCAGGACGCCTTTATCGCCCTGGGCAAGGCGGACCTGACCTCGGTACAGGATCGCCGCTCTCCCGAGATCGACCAGCTGGCTTACCTGGCCAAGCAGAAGATCGCCCTGGCCGAGCAGACCATTCTCGGGCGCAAGGCCGAGGCCGGCCTGAGCAACATCGACGTGCAGCGCACCCAGGTCCAGCTGGATGTGCGCACCCAGCAGCTCAAGGCCCTGCAGGCGATGAACGCCAAGCAGACCTCACGGGGCGAGGTGGTCACCTTCGGCGACGTGCTGTTCGACACCGGCAAGGCCAGCCTCAAGCCCGGCAACCAGCGCAACGTCCAGCAACTGGCCGACTTCCTGATCAACAACCCCGAGCGCAAGGTGCGCATCGAAGGCTTCACCGACAGCGTGGGCAGCGATGCCTTCAACCAGAAGCTCTCCGAGCGTCGCGCCGAAAGCGTGGCCTTTGCCCTGGAGCGCCTGGGCGTCGACATGAACCGCATCTTCACCCAGGGCTACGGCAAGGAATACCCGGTGGCCGACGACACCACGGCGCAATCGCGCCAGTTGAACCGTCGGGTCGAGGTGATCATTTCCAACGGTGCGGCGGCGGTCGATAGCCGCGGCTGACGGCACGAGGCACTGAAGCTTTCATTTAAACGACAAGAGACACAACCAGGCATGAAAACGCTTACAAAAATCTCCGTCGCACTGCTGTTCGCCCCTGTGGCCTACAGCTCATTGGCCCTGGCCGCTCCGGCCGAAGAGGAGGGCTACTACGGGGTCGCCCGGGTGATCAGCGCCGAGCGCAAAGCCCGCAATATGGATTCCAGCGCACGTCCCGGTATTGGCGCGTTCGTGTCCGGCGACGACAGCCAGAAGGACATGACGGGCTCTATCGGGGTCGGTTACCGGTTCGGCAATGGCTGGCGCGTGGAGGGCGAGTTGTCCCTGCCGCAGAAGGACAAATTCACCAGCGGCTCGACCACGTTCCCCACCAGCCTCAACGAGCACCACATCGAGTCCAGGCGGGTGATGCTCAACGCCTACCGGGACTTCCGGGTGACCGAGAAGCTGTCGGTCTACGGTTCCGCCGGGCTGGGCCTGGCCCAGCTCGAATCGAAGGGCTGGCAGGGTAACGAGTCGCGCCAGTACGGCTCCGCGACCCAGACCAACCTGGCCTGGTCCCTCGGTGCCGGCGTTGCCTACGACGTGACCGATCGCCTGGCCCTGGACCTCGGCTATCGCTACATCGACATGGGCGACACCGAAAGTGGCTGGAACAACTTCCCCAATGCCCGCGGCCTGCAGGACGAAAAGATGAAGGCCAACCTGGTCTCCAGCGAGGTCGTGCTGGGTATGCGCTGGGCGTTCTAGGTCGACAGGGGGGACGTTTTATCCATCCCGGGCGGGGCGGGATCGGCCCTGCCCACAATAAACGTCAACGATAACGCGCCGCCGATGCACACCACTCATACCAAAGCCCCTGAATCAAAAGATCCAGGGGCTTTTTTAGTGCCTGCAACAGGCTGTCGCAGAGGACGTCGGGAGGGGAAGCTTAAGCGCTTAGAGACGGCCCTTGCATCGCCTTACCCTGGGCAACATCCAGCAACGCCACACCATCGCTCAACAGCAGCGAAGCGATATCGGCGATCTGGAACAAATCACTTTCATCCGCAGTACGCGCGGTCATGCAAGACAGGCTGTTCATCAGTTTGTGAATGGCGCGAACGCGCCGGTCGGCGCAGGCCAGTAAGTCCACCAGCGAGGCGTTGGAATCGATCAGCAGGACAGGATGTTCGGTGGCAGTGCTGTGAAGCGGGATATATCCGTTCATTGATGTAGCTCCGTGTGTTAAGTGGGCGACCACCCAACCCTCCTACAAGCGGGGTGGCAGCTGTACGCGGGGTAGGAGACCGGACACACGGCCGGCCACGCCGAAGCGTGCCCGCGCACAGCCGCCATAAACACAGGGCAGCAAAAAACACCCAGAAAAAGCTGGGCGCTTGTGCACGGTGTGATACTCGGGCTCCTACACCCGGTCGCTGATTTGGCAGCGACCGGCGCAGAGTAATGACGCTCTTTCATGAGTGCAAGCCCCGGCTCAATGACTGAACGTAACAAGGCAGTAAGCGATCAATGCGCCTGCTCAGGCCCTGATCCGGCTCCAGCGTCAGACAAGTACAGGCACGCTTGTAGGACTCTCCTGAAATACACGGTTTTACCCTGTTCAAGTGCTCTGTTCCCTTGAGCCGACAGATGACGGCCAGCACCATCCCCCCGCCTTATCAATAGATCCGCCGCGTTCAACGGCTTGTTTGGATGTGTCGTTTATCAGGGAGGAGGGTGTATGGGGTTGCGCCTTATTCGTCGGCAAGATCGCGAGCGTGAAGGAATTGGTTTCAACAAAATCGAGTTGCCATTTTTTGCCCGGTTCGAGGTTCAGCAGGCCCTCGGACATTACGGCAACAGAATCGATGGGCTGGATGATTTGCTTTATGCCTACGGCAGTTCGCGCGGCCATCTATCGAACGATGATCTGCGCGAAATCCTGGCGAGCGTAGAAAAGGGCGATTGGCTGCTGGTCTCGAATGACCCTTTCAGCCCTTTGAGCGGTGACACGTTCGGCAAGTATTCACACATCACTGGAAAGGGCTGGGCGGCGAGTTCTCTGGATCATCGCGTGCAAGAAAAAGCCAAGCCTGCGTTGCCTGATGCCGAACCTGTCGTAAGACCTCAACCGCAGGAGCCGGGCTTTTACGTCGTGCCTGAAAGCATGAGCCGTGAACAGCTTGAGTCCGTGCTGTTCACTGCTCGCAACCCAGCCGTGATGAGCAAGTTTGAGGCGCTGAATCCCGACTTGAGTGACGTCAAAGCGGGCTCGATGATCCTGCTCAGCGATCCCAATAACCTGCAATGTACCCGCGAAGAAGGGTTGCTGATGGAGGCCGCGGCCAAGACCAATGACGCACTCAAACCGCTCAGCGCGGAAGAAGCGAACTTTATGGCCAGGCACCGAGACGAAATCGAAAACTTTCTGGCACAGGGTTCGACGGCTATCGGCATCGGTGAAGCGATGTTTGCCAAGAACCTGGAAGACGTCAAAACCACACTGCGTGATATCGAAGCGTTGCATCAACGCACGTTCCAGAAAGAGGGCCACCTGCGGTCGCCGGAGTTCTTTGCCGAACGTAAAAAACTATTGGTACAACTCAATACCCGACTCACCTCCATGACCCGAAAAGGCATTGGCTTCCCCGATCATCCGAACTTGAAAAGTGCCTTGGGGATCTCCAGCCGCAGTCTGGTTCACCGCTGGACCAAGGCCGGGGCCGCGGAGCAGATTCCCGGTTATGCCACGCACATCGAGGGAGTGGCCAAGGCGGCTAAAGTCGTCAAGTATGGCGGCTGGATCGGCACGGCTCTTGGCGGTGGAGCTTCTTATATGAAGGTTCAGGACGTCTGTACGGCAGGCAACACCGAGGCTTGTGAGCGGGTCAAGTTCACGAAGATGGGGGGCTTTGCTGGTGGGGTCGCAGGTGGTGCGTTCTCAGGTGCGGTGTTAACAGGCAACACAGTCGGAGCATTGTGCGTTGGATTGGGTATTCCAACAGGTGGCTTAGCTTCTTTGGCTTGTGGTGTGGTGGTGGTAGGGGGCGCTTCTTTTGCTGCTGGTGCCCTTGGTGAAACTGCCGGAGAAGCAATGGCTGAGAAAATTTATGAGGCAGTCAAATGAGCCTGAATACGGCAGACAAAATATTTCTGGTGGTCGGCCTCGTCGATTTTGCAGGGATATTTATTTCGCTCGGTATCTACTTGCACATGGCCTACACCAAGATGGACTTGATGTTGGATCATCTGAAGAACAGTGCTGTGCTCAGCACATTGACCACGCTCAGGCACGGTGGTCCATGGGGGAAACTGATTCTGGTCGGGAGCATTGCCAGTTTTGTGACTTTCCCCAATTTTCACCTTAAGCGTGGTTGGGTCAGTGCCGAGGATTTGCTTGGGTTTCCTGCGGCGCTTAAGCGCAAGTTGGTCGTGCTGCAGTGGAGTGGATTAGGGCTGCTATTGGTCATGACGGGCCTTGCGGCGGTGGTCAAGCTGGGTGTTGTTTGAGGTCATTTACGAGAGCTGCCAATGAATACCCCTGAGATCGTTTTCGGCTACCTGGGCGGAGTCGTGATTCTCGGTGCATTTGTCTGGATCGGTGTCGCGTTGCACATGGCTTATACCAAGCTGGATGAACTCCTGGACCATCTGAAAAACTGTTCAGCCATCATGGCCCGCGCTCCGTTAAGACACGGCGGCCCCTGGGGGAAACTTTTACTGATTGGGGGGATCTCCGGGATCGTGACGTTTCCCGGTTTTTATCTCAAAAGGGGGGAGTTGAGTGCCGAGGATTTAAACAATTTTCCCGCGCCGTTTAAACGAAAGCTGGTAGTGCTGCAGTGGAGCGTAATCGGGCTTCTGGGCTTTGCTTTTCTCCTATGGGTCATTGGCAAAGTTGTAGGTTGGCACAAATAAATCGTGCGTATTTCTGCCTGCCTGTCTGCAAAGCAAAGTGGCAGTGACCTGTACAGGTGCACCTGTCTCGGCGAATGCATCCGTAGCCTCAGCCTGGAAGTTCTGATTGCTGTGGTTGTGAAATCGCTTCGCGGGCAAGCCTCGCTCCTACAGAGACACCGGCATCTGTAGGAGCGGCCGGGCGACGCTCGATGGCCCGCGATGGGCGATGACGCAGGCGTCTCCTTTGCGCCATACGGCACTTGCCATCCGCTTTACGTTAACGTCAAGATGCCCTGGCGCGGTTTGTTCCGTGGCGCAGGTTTTGCTTCTTAAAGGCAAGGCTGGCCACGGGCCAAACTTCCCTTTACTGCCATCTGAACCGGGTGTAGACATTGGCCTTGGCTTGCGTGCTCCTCGCAATCCAAGGGAATGGACCGGGGAGGGCCGGGCGGACCGATTCGGAGCGCTTGATGACTCTTATAAGAACAACAACGGGCGAGCTGCAGCACAAGGCCGGACTGGCCCGGAAAAAACTCCATCTGGAAGGCGAAGTCCCCGATGGCGTATTGCGTGCGGAAATCGATGCCTCATGGCGGCGCAGCCTCAGCCATGGCGTGCACTTCAATGGCCAGCCGGAACTGACCCTGGAATCCGGCGCCAGCCTCGAGGTGCTGCTGGCGAGCAATCGCCTGCTGCTCGACGCGGCGATCCCCGCCATCGACTACCTGGCCGAGCGCCAGGGCCAGGATGGCCTGATCATCCTGGCCAATGCCGACGCCACTATTCTGTCGATCGAAGGCCGGGCCGACCGGCTCAAGGGCAGCGGTGTGCAGGACATCACCCTCGGCGCCTGCTGGAGCGAAGCCACCCGCGGCACCAATGCCCTGGGCACGGCGCTGGTGGAAGCACGCACCACCATGATCGATTGCGGCGAACATTACCTGGATCGCCTGAGCCATTTTTCCTGCACTTCAGTGCCCATCCATTGCCCCCAGGGCGAGATCCTCGGCGTGCTCGACCTGACCCGCGAAGGTCCGCTGGGACGCTTCCAGGACAGCTCGGCGCTGCTGGCCATGGCGGTCAGCCAGATCGAGAGCCGGGTGTTCAACGCCTCCTACCCGGAGCAGATCGTCCTGGCCTTCCACAGTCGTCGGCAGTACCTGGAGTCCCCCTGGCAAGGCTTGTTGGCCCTGAGCCTGGGCGGGCAGATCCTCGCGGTCAGCACCCAGGCCTGCCAGTTGCTCAATGCCTCGCGCGCGGCGCTGGTCGGCCGGCGCTGCGAGGAGTTTCTCGGCGTCGACGGCCTGCACTTGCTGGCGCGCCTGCAACAGGGCGGCATCGGCAGCCTGCAGACCGCCAAGGGCGAGTTTTTCTACAAGACCCTGCGCGCGCCGCAACGCTCGATCACTGTCAGCAGCGTGCCGCGCAGTGCGCCGAAGAATGCCCCGAGCCATCCGCAACTCGACCCACAACTCGACAATCTGGCCGGCAGCAACAGCCGTTATGCCCGCGCCCTGCGCATGGCCCGCCAGGGCCTGGCCAATGCCTTGCCGGTGTTGCTGCTGGGGGAAACCGGCACTGGCAAGGAGGTCGTTGCCCGCGCCTTGCACCTGGCCGGCAGCCGCGCCGACAAACCTTTTATCGCAGTGAACTGCGCGGCGATCCCCGAGGGCCTGATCGAGTCGGAGCTGTTCGGTTATCGCGAGGGCGCCTTCACCGGTTCGCGCCGTGGCGGCATGATCGGCCGCCTGCAACAGGCCCACGGCGGCACCCTGTTTCTCGATGAAATCGGCGATATGCCGCTGGCCTTGCAGGCGCGCCTGCTGCGGGTGTTGCAGGACCGCAAGGTGGCGCCGCTGGGCGCCGGCGAAGAGCAGGACATCGACATCGCGCTGATCTGCGCCACCCACCGCGACCTCAAGCAGCAGGTGGCCGACAAGCAGTTCCGCGAGGACCTGTTCTACCGGGTCAACGGCATCAGCGTGATGCTCCCGGCGCTGCGCGAACGCGAGGACTTCGACGCGCTGCTGGAGGTCCTGCTGGCCAAGCTCGGCAGCCCCGGGGTGGCCCTGGCCGAGGACCTGCGCCAGCTGCTGGCCGGTTATCACTGGCCGGGCAATATCCGCCAGCTGGAGATGGTCCTGCGCACCGCCCTGGCGATGCGCGAGGAGGGCGAAGCGGCCCTGAGCCTGGAGCATCTGCCCGACAGCATGCTCGACGATCTCAACGCCAGCGAGCGGCCGGCCACCGGCAGCATCCGCGAGAACCAGCTGGAGCTGATCCGCCAGGCGCTGGACAGTCACCAGGGCAATGTTTCCGCCGCCGCCGATGCCCTGGGCATCAGCCGCGCGACCCTGTACCGCAAGCTCAAGCAGTTGCGCAGTTGATGTCGCGCCTGCTCAGCCGGCTGGTGGACAGCCCCGACCCCGCGGCCCTGCAAGCCGCCTTGCGCTGGCTGTATGGGTTTGTCCGCCCGCAGCGCCTGGCCATCGCCGGGCTGCTGGCGCTGTCGGTCTGCGCCTCGCTGCTGGTGCTGGTGCAGCCGTGGCTGACCAAGCTGCTGATCGACGACGGCCTGCTGGCGCGCAATTTCCCGATGCTGGTGTGGATCGCCGGGCTGATGATCCTCGCCGGGCTGCTGGGCACCGCGCTGTCGGGCATCAACCGCTACCTGCACACGCGCCTGTCGGGGCGGATTCTGTTCGCCCTGCGCGACGACCTGTACCGCCATTTGCAGCGCCTGTCGCCGGGCTTCTACGGGCAGCGGCGGATCGGCGACCTGATGTCGCGGCTCGATGGCGACGTGGCGGAGATCCAGCGGTTTGCCGTCGACTCGCTGTTCTCCGCGGTGTCCAGCGTGATCGGCCTGCTGGTGGCCCTGGCGATGCTGGTGACCCTGTCCTGGCAGCTGTCGTTGCTGGCGCTGCTGCTGATCCCCCTGGACCTGCTCTGGTTGCGCTGGATGCGGCGCAAAGTCGAGCGCGACGTGCGGCAATTGCGCGAGCGTTCGGCGGACATGTCGTCGTTCATGGTCGAGACCCTGCCGGTGATGAAGTTCATCCAGAGCGCCGGCCAGCAGCAGCGCGAAGCCCGGCGCCTGGAGCGCCTGGGCCAGGGCTATATGAGCCAGTTGCTGCGCCTGCAGGTCAGCGAGTTCTTCACCCAGGCGGTGCCCGGCACCCTGACCTCGCTGTCGCGGGCCTGTGCGTTTTTGATCGGCGGTTATTGGGTGGTGCAGGGCACCTGGCAACTGGGCGCGCTGATCGCCTTTTCCACTTACCTGGGCATGGCCGTGGGGCCGGTGCAGAGCCTGCTGGGGCTGTACGTGGCGATCCAGCGCATGACCGTCAGCCTGGGCCGGGTCATGGAGCTGCGCGGCGAACAACCGAGCGTGACCACGCCGGCCCAACCGCTGCCGATGCCCAGCGGCGGCGAGCTGTATTTCCGCGACGTGCATTTCAGCCACCCGGGGCGGCCGAGCACTCTGCGCGGCATCGAGGCACGGATTCCCTATGGTCTGAAAGTGGCCCTGGGCGGCGGCTCCGGGGTCGGCAAGTCGACCCTGATCGACCTGCTGCAACGCCACCACGACCCGCAGTCCGGGCAGGTGCTGCTGGACGGCGTCGACCTGCGCCAGCTCGACCTGTTCGAGCTGCGCCGGCGCATCGCCGTGGTCAGCCAGGACATCGTGCTGTTCCGCGGCAGCCTGGCCGACAACCTGGCCTACAGCGTGCCCGACGCACCGCGCGCGGCGGTGGCCGAGGTGGCGCGGCTGGCGCAACTGGAGAGCCTGATCGAGTCGCTGCCCGAAGGCCTCGACAGCCCGTTGGGCGAGCGCGGCCAGCAGCTGTCCGGCGGGCAGAAACAACGGATCGCGATTGCCCGCGCGCTGCTGCAGGACCCGCTGATCCTGGTGCTGGACGAAGCCACCTCGGCGGTGGACGAAAGCACCGAGCGCGAAGTGATCGAGGCCATCGACCGGCTGTTCGCCGGGCGCACGCGGATCCTGATCAGCCACCGGCCCTCGACCCTGGCCGACGCCGACCTGCGCTTCGAGCTGGTGGACGGCGTCTTGCAATCGGTGAAGGTGCCCCATGAAGCCTGAGCTGCGGATCGGCGTGGTCGACAGCGGGCATACGGCCGGGCAACGCCCGCAGGTGGTGGCCGGGCGGCGTTTCTATCTGGTGGAGGACGGGGTCGGCGAGGGCGACTTGCGCGAGGACCCCCTCGGCCACGGCAGCGCGATCATCGAGGCGATCCGCGAGCGGGCGCCCAAGGCGCGTTTCTGCGTGGCCCAGGTGTTCGACCAGCGCGGGGTGACCAGCGCCCTGCAGATCGCCAGCGCCCTGGACTGGCTGGTGAGCCAGCGGGTGCGGCTGATCAACCTCAGCCTGGGGCTGCACCAGGACCGCAGCCTGTTGCGTGAAGCCTGCGCCGCCGCCCTGGCCCGCGGCGTGCTGTTGTGCGCATCGAGCCCGGCCCAGGGCGAAGGCGTATTCCCGGCCCGCTACCCGGGTGTGCTGCGGGTGACCGGCGATGCCCGTTGCACCCCCGGCGAATGGTCGTGGCTCGACAGCCAGCAGGCGGATTTCGCCGCCTGCGTGCAGGGCAGCCACCCCGGCCAGTCCGGCGCGAGCTTGGGCTGCGCGGCCTTGAGCGGGCATATCGCCGGTTACCTCGGCGAACACCACGACGCCGACAACCCGCAGGTGGTCCAGTGGCTGCAGACCCATGCCCGCTATCACGGCCCCGAACGGCGCGGCTGGCCATGAGGCCGCTGCTGATTCTCGGCGCCGGTCCGGCGGGGGCCGCGGTGGCCCTGGGCTTGCGACGGCTGGGCTACGCGGTGGCGCTGGTCAGCGAGTGGCGGCGTTTCCCGGCGCTCGAAGGGGTGTCGCTGCGGGTGCTCGAAGCCCTGCGTGGCGCCGGCCTGGGGCGGGCGCTGGAGGCAGGGTTGCAGGCGTCCCAGCGTCAGGTGGCATGGAACGGCCAGAGCCATGCGCAGAACGTCGAATACCTGCTGGATCGCCCGCGCTTCGATCGCGGTTTGCGCGAGGATCTGCGCGAGGCCGGGGTCGAGTTGATCGAAGGTCGGGTGCTGGAGGTGCAATCGTCCATGAGCGGGCATCGGGTACGGATCGAGGGGCAGCCCGAGCGGCTAACGGATTTTCTGGTGGAGGCCCGCGGGCGCCAGGCGCCTGCCTTGAGTAAAGCGCTGGGCAAAGGCCTGCGGGGCCCGGAAACGCTCAGCCTGCTCAACCGTTGGCAGGGCGCGCCGGGCGCCACCGCCAGCGCCGTGCACAGCCTTGAGGACGGCTGGGCCTGGATGGCGCGCCAGGCCGATGGCCAGTGTTACTGGCAACTGACAGTGGACGTGGCCAGCGCCGAGTTACCGGGCAAGGCGCAACTGCTGGATTACTGCCGTCAGCGGCGCCGGGGTTCGGCCTTGGTGCGGGAGTTTTTCGCTGATGGGCCGGAGCTTGATTTGCAACTGCACGCGCGCAGCAGCACGGCGATTCTCTGCCCGCAGGTGTGTGGCACCAACTGGATTCGCGTGGGCGATGCGGCCATGGCCGTGGACCCGCTGTCGGGCAACGGTATCTTCCAGTCGCTGTCCTCGGCGTTGCAGGCGCCGGCGGTGATCAACACGCTGCTGCAACGGCCCGAACGCGCGGCCCTGGCGCAGCGCTTCCATGCTCGGCGGGTGGAGCAACTGTTCCTGCGCTTCGCCCGCATCGGCCGCGATTTCTACGCCGACGAGCAGCGCTGGGCCGAACGGCTGTTCTGGCAGGCCCGCCGGCAATGGCCGGACCGTGAACCGGCGCACCGCGAGGCGGACTTTTCCGCCCTGCGCATCGAGCGCGCCCCAGTATTGCGCGAGGGGCTGGTGGACGAAGCCGAGGTGGTGATCACCCCGGACCAGCCGCTGGGCATCTGGCATGTGCAGGGGGTGGAGCTGGCGCCGCTGTTGCGCCGCTTGCCCAACGAACCGGTGCAACAACTGCTGGCAGGGTTGAGCACGGAGCAGGACAGGGCCGTGCGTGGCTGGTTGCTGGGGCAGGGCTACAAGCCTTGAGGCAAAGGGGCGGCTTTTGTAGCCGCTGCCGCAGGCTGCGATCGGCGGCGCACCTGTCGTAAAAGGCTCGGGCGATCGATCAGCGGATATGTGGTGCCTGGGCGATTGATCGCGGGCAAGCCTCGCTCCTACAGAAGATGAGGCAACCC
>NZ_JAQZAA010000051.1:37328-71345 GCF_028640875.1 Pseudomonas sp. SBT1-2
GTAGGAGCGAGGCTTGCCCGCGAACCGCGCAGCGGCCATCCAAAGCCCGCTGCCCGGCTTGCGACAGCTAACGATCAGCTATCGGGATTGACATACACCCGGTGGCCGCCTTTCCAGGTTTCGCAGACCTTGATGTCCCTGATGTGGGTGGCCGGCACTTTTTCGTCGAGCGGGTCTTGCTCGAGAATCACCAGGTCCGCGAAATGGCCGTCCTGCAACGACCCGGTCCAGCCTTCGGCGTGGCACTGCCAGGCGGCGTCATAGGTGATGGCTTTCAGGGCCTGCTTGCGCGTCAGGCACTCGGCTTCATTGAGGATCGGTTGCAGCCTTGGGTCGTGGACGAACCGCCCCTGGGCATCGCGAATGCCTTCCATCTTGCGGGTCACCGCCTGTTCCATGGAACGCAGCGGCCCCAGCGGCGTTACCGAGCAGTCGCTGTGCAGGGTCACTTTCAGGTTGTGGTCCAGGGCCGACTGGCACAGGTCGAGCATCTGTTCGGCCTTGCCTTCGAAGATCGCCTGTTTGAAGGCGTAGCCCCAGTAGCCGACATGACCGATCAGGAAACTCGGCGACAGGCCCAGGCGCTGCATGGTCTGCAGGGTGTCCGCGGTCAGCAGCGAGCAGTGCTCGATGCGGTGGCGTTTTTCCAGGGCGCTGCCGCCCTGCAAGGCCGCCTCATAGGCTTGCAGGGTGAAGTCGATGGCCCGGTCGCCGTTGGCATGGATCATCAGCGGCCAGCCGGTTTCGACGGCATTGCGCACCACAGTCTTGTAGGCATCGGGTGTGGTGACCGGGGTGTGGTCCTGGTCGCAGAAATTGAAATTGCCCACCGGCCGCGTCGCCTCGCAGCAGTAGCGCGTGGCCTGGTAGCCCGTCAGCCCCTGGTTGGAACCGTCCGACACCAGCTTGACCGCGCCCTGATAGAAGCGCTTGGCCTGTTCCCGGCTGACCGGCTGGTAGCGCGGCAGCTTGCCGATGGCCTCGGGCGTGCCATCGCAGGCGGCGGCGTAGCCGATCCGCAGCTTGCGGGGGCGGGTCAGGAAGTAGGCGCCCAGTACCAGCTTCGACTGGGAGTCCATCATCGCGTCGTAGAGCAGGGTGATGCCGCGGCGCGAAGCCTTGTCGAAGTAGTCCTCGAGGTGCTTGAAGATATTCAGTATTTCCAGCTGCTGCCGGAGGGGAATGCTCTTGATGGCGGCCAGCACCTCGGCTTCCTGCAGGACTCCGTTGTCGGCCCTTACACCGGTCTTCTTGAACACCGCGTCGCTCGCCGCGGTGTTCAGGTAGGCGGTGTGCATGGACGCGCTGATCAGCAGCATCGGGTGCTGCTTGTCGATGGTGTCCAGGTTGCCGATGTCGTCGCCGGAGCCACAGTGAAAGGTGATGAGTCTGTTCAGGCCGTGGGGGACGACCTGGAACGGCATCAGCGCCGGATCGACCTGATGGCCGAGGATCCAGGTCGAGTTGTCCTTGGGCAGGTTGGCCTGGATGGTGCTTTTCAACCAGTTCCAGTCATAGGTGGGCCGTAGCCGCTGGTTCTTGTGCTCATCGGGGTTGTCGGTATCGATGGCCCCCAGGTTCAGCCAGCCTTCCGTGGCGCAGCTCTGCACGATATGGGCGTGGGGTTCGATCAGGCCGGGCAACAGGGTCTTGCCGTTCAGGGACTGCTTCTTGTAGGTGATGCCCAGGGCATTCATGCGGGCTTCGACGGCGGCCAGGGTGCCGGAGGCGACCACGTCGCCGGCGTGGATGCCCAGGGCCTCGACCCGTTCGTCCATGTTGCCGTCGCGCAAGGGGTAGATGGTGCCGTTGGTAAAGATGATGGACTCGCCGGCCGGTTCCCTGGCCAGTTCATTGGCGTCCTGTGGTTGGTTGGCGCTATGGCTGGCCGGGTCGAGTGTGTCTTTCAGAGCGTTCCAGATGGGGTTGTGGCATCCGCATTGGACGCCGTCGTGATCATGTCCATTTGATCCCATGATGCTTTCCTCGGGTTTTCGGTGGTGATGAGGTGTGGGTTGAAGGGGGTGAGCCAGGTTCGCAGGGCAGCTATCGAGCCAGCTCGGGCTGAGCGTAGCAGCCGTTCGGGGCGCGGACCGGGCAGCGGGTCGGTGACCCTGGACCAGTCGTCGGGAGGCGCCGGGCAGACCCCGGCGCCGCGGTTGAGGAGCGCCTGCGCGAGTGCGGGGCGCTAGGGCTAGCGCGGGTCAGAGCTTGATCAACACCGATTTCAGCTCGGTGTAATGCTCGATCGCCGCGTAACCCATTTCCCGGCCCACGCCGGACATCTTGTAGCCACCGAACGGCAGCGCCGGGTCGAGAGCGCTGTGGCAGTTGACCCAGACCGAGCCGGACTTGATCCGCGGGATCATCCGGTGCACCGCCGCCAGGTCGTTGGACCAGATGCTCGCGCCCAGGCCGTAGGGGCTGTCGTTGGCCATGCGCAGGGCATCGGCTTCGTCGTCGAAAGGAATCGCCACCAGCACCGGGCCGAAGATCTCTTCCTGCACCAGCGAATGCTGCTGGTCGACGTCGACGATCACCGTCGGCTTGACGAAATAACCGGGGCCGAACTGCTCGCCGCCACAGGCGATGGTGGCGCCGCTTTCCCGGCCCATTTCGATGTAGCGCCAGACCCGTTCCTGCTGTCGGGCGGAGATCAGCGGGCCCATGTCGACGCTGGCGTCCAGGCCGCTGCCGAGCTTCATGGCGTTGGCGATGCCGGCGATATCGGCCACCACCTTGTCGAAGTGCTTGCGCTGCACATACAGCCGGGAGCCGGCGCAGCAGACCTGGCCCTGGTTGAAGAAGATCGCGCTGGCGGCGCCGGCCGCGGCGCTGCCCAGGTCGGCGTCGGCCATGACGATGGTCGGCGACTTGCCGCCCAGTTCCAGGGTGACCCGGGTCATGGAGTCCATGGCGATCTTGCCGATTTCCTTGCCCACCGCGGTGGAGCCAGTGAAGGTCAGCTTGTCCACCCGTGGGTTATGGGTCAGGGCGGCGCCTGCGGTGATGCCGGTGCCGGTGACCACGTTGAACACGCCGTCGGGGTAGCCGGCTTCCTGCACCAGTTCGGCGAGTTTCAGCGCGGTCAGCGGGGTTTCGTCGGCCGGCTTGAGCACCACCGTGCAGCCGGTGGCCAGGGCCGGGCCGAGCTTCCAGCAGGCCAGCAGCAGCGGGAAGTTCCAGGCGACGATGGCGCCGACCACGCCCACCGCCTCACGGCGGATGAAACTGTGGAACTGCTGGTCAGGCATCAACGGCACTGAGACCTCGACGCTGCTGCCTTCGATCTTGGTCGCCCAGCCGGCCATGTAGCGCAGGAAGTCGATGGCCAGTTGCACGTCCATGACCTGGGCCACCGCGGCGCTCTTGCCGTTGTTCAGGCATTCCAGCTGCGCCAGCAGCTCGGCGTCGCGCTGCATCAGGTCGGCGAGTTTCCACAGCAGGTTCTGCCGTTCCCGCGGGCGGGTGCGGCTCCAGGGCGAATCGTCGAAGGCCTGGCGCGCAGCCAGCACCGCGCGGTCGACATCGTCCACCGTGGCCCGCGGCACCACGCACAGTTGCTCGCCGGTGGCCGGGTTGCGCAGGGGCATGGTCTGGCCGTCGGCGGCCTCGACCCATTCGGCGCCGATCAGCATGCGCGGCGCGCGCTGGATAAACGCGGTGGTGGCGGGGAGCAGGGTTGCAATAGCCATGACAGAACCTCTTGTTATGCGTGAGGCGAGGGCTTTCGCAACCCCTGTGCCAGTTTTGGCTGGCGCTTAAGTCGATGATTTGAATCGGGTTTATTTGCGGAGGCGGAAGGGCGCCGGATACAGGCTGTCGCAATTTGCGAATGCCTTGAGACAAGTCCGGCCTGAACTTACCCGCCGCGAATTCGTCGTAAAGGGGCTCGTTATAAAAGGAGCATTGAACAAGGAGATGTGCAGTGAAGATTTCAACGATCCTGGGAACCGCCGTGTTGCTGGCTCCATTCTTTGCCCAGGCCGCGACGACCCCGGCCGAGCCGGAACTGCCGGCGTACCAGAGCAGCCTGGCCAGCTACCGCTGCGAGGGTGGGGTAGAGGTGCAGGCGGCGTACCTGAACATCGATAACGGCGCCTCGTTCGCCACCCTGTATTACAAGGGCCAGCTGATACCGATGCATATCGCCCGCTCAGGCTCCGGCGCGCTGTATGTCGCCGACGACGAGCAGAACAGCTACCGCTGGCACACCAAGGGCGACAGCGGCCTGTTGAGCTTCCTGGAAGCCGACCACACCGCCAAGGAGCAGCAGCTGCTCAAGGACTGCAAGGAGCAGAAGGCCGAGGAGCAATAACGCCCTCAGTCGCAGTCTCGCTTGTCCGGCCGGCGAAGGCCCAGGCTGTTGCGTTGTTCCTCCATCCGTCATCGCGAGCAAGCTCGCTCCTACAGGGGGTGCGCATTATCCGTAGGAGCGAGCTTGCTCGCGATAGATCGGCACAAGCGCCGCTGACCTAGCGGTTGAACCGCTCCACCAGCGAGTACTGGGTGGTGGCGGTCTGGGTCAGTTCCTTGCTCAGTTCGGCCGAGTGATGGGCCTGTTCCGAGGTCTGGTCGGCCAGTTGCGCGATGGTGCTGATATTGCGGCTGATTTCCTCGGCGACGGCGCTCTGCTCCTCGGTGGCGGCGGCGATCTGGGTGGTCATGTCGGTGATGTTGGCCACTGCCTCGCTGATGCCCAGCAGCGCCTGGTCGGCCTCCAGCACCCGGGCCACGCCTTCCTCGGCCTGGCGCTGGCCGCTTTCCATGCTCTGCACGGCGTTTTGCGAAGAGTTCTGCAACTGGGTGATCAGCTCATGGATCTGCTGGGTCGATTGCGCGGTGCGCTGGGCCAGCTGGCGCACCTCGTCGGCCACCACGGCGAAACCGCGGCCCATGTCACCGGCGCGGGCCGCTTCGATGGCGGCGTTGAGTGCCAGCAGGTTGGTCTGGTCGGCGATGCCCTTGATCACATCGACCACGGTGCCGATCTCGTCGCTGTCCCTGGCCAGTTGCGCGACGTTCTGCCCGGTCTCGCCGACCACCTGGGACAGGCGTTCGATGGCTTCGCGGGTATCGCGGGCCACTTCGCGCCCACGCCCGGTCAACTGGTTGGCGGCCTGGGTGGCGTCGGCGGTGCGCTGCACATGGCTGGCCACTTCCTGGGTGGTGGCGGCCATCTGGTTGACGGCGGCGGACACCTGCTCGGTTTCCAGTCGCTGGCGGTCCAGGCCGCGGGAGCTGTCGCTGGCCAGGGTGTCAGAGCGGCTGGCCAGGGCATTGAGCTGCTCGGCGCTGTCCTGCAGGCGGGTGAGGCAGGTTTTCAGCCGCGCGTCCTGGCTGACGAAGGCGGTTTCCAGGCACGCCTGGGGGCCGTGGGCGTCGCTGTACATCTGCGCGATCAACGGGTCGCAGGTGGACGAGTCGGCCAGTTGCAGCAGGCGCCGGGCGGCATGGTTCTGGCGCTGCATCGCCAGCAGCGCCAGGGGCACGGAGACCCCGGCGGCCACCGCCAGCGCCAAAGGCGGCGCCAGCCAGAGACCGCTCAGGCCACCGGCCAGGCCCGTGGCCAGGAAGGGCGCCCAGCCGAGCAGGGCCGGTTGCCAGCGATGTCGGCGGGGGATGGCCGGCTGCTGGCGGTTGAGGCGCTGGTAGAGGTCTTGCGCGCGACGGATCTGTTCGGCGCTGGGTTTGACCCGGACCGACTCGTAGCCGACGATCCGGCTGCCCTCGAAAATTGGCGTGACGTAGGCGTTGACCCAGTAATGGTCGCCGTTCTTCGAGCGGTTCTTGACGATGCCCATCCACGGCTGGCCCTGTTTCAGCGCTGCCCACATATGGGCAAAAACCGCGGGGGGGACATCGGGGTGACGGACGATGTTTTGTGGAGCGCCGATCAGGTCATCGCGGTCGAAACCGCTGATGTCCACGAAGGCATCGTTGCAGTAGCTGATGACGCCATGGGCATCGGTGGTGGAGATGAGTTTCTGGTTCGACCCCAGAGCCACTTCGCGTTGTGTAACGGGCTGATTGTTTCTCATTTCCAGATTGCTCCTTTTGTCCTACAAAATCCATCGGCACAATTCAGAACAATCTTAGAGAAATTTTAGAAAATTCCTTGCATAACAATTAGTTGCATTCCCATCTGCGAGGAATTCTGAATACTCCCGAGCGGGTTTTGCAGGTCGTTGAATCCGTTGGGAAAAATCTGGCGCCAAAGCAGCCCGGGCTCGCCGGAGCGAGCCGCTGACGAAGCGCAACGGGCAGGAAGCCCGCTTCAGCTGTCGTGGGCGCCGAGGGCGTATTGCAGGACTTGCAGGGCGTGGGTGAGCCGCGCCTTGCGCTTGTCGATGATGCTCGGGTCGCCATAACGCTGCGCGGCGTCGAGTTCCATCTGGCGCAATATCACCTGGTACTCGGCCTGGCGCAGGGGCGGGTTGTGCTCGAAGTGCAGGCCGTCGCAATAGCGGCTGAGGGGATCCAGCGCCCGTTGCAGGCCGGCCAGTTGGCGGTACGCGGGGTCGGGCAGGAGTTTTTCCAGGCTGCTCTTGATGGCCTCGCCGCGGGTCAGGCAACTGCTGGTGGCTTCCGGCGGGGCCGGTTCGGGGTCTTCCTGGGCGTGGCCCGTGCTGGCTGCAAGGCCAAGCAGGGCCAGCAGGGTGAGGGAGGTGAGGGCGTTCATGAAGGTCCTTGATACGACAGGCGTGCGGGGCGCTATCTTCAAGAGCCAATGCACGTCGGACCATCAGACACAACTGAAAAAGCCTTGGGTTATTTCTGAGTTTTCCCGTCAGACCGTTGGGCGCCGTCTCAGCGCGAGCCGAGCATCCGCTCGATCACCGCCCACAATTGCGGGTCGTTGAAGTCCTCGACCACCAGATGCGCACCGGCGGCCAGCAGGGCCTCGGGGCTCTGGCTGGTGGCCAGGCCGACGGTGAAGATCCCGGCCCCGACCGCGGCGGTCAGGCCGGGGATCGAGTCCTCGAAGGCCATCCCTGCCTCGGCGCTGGCACCCAGGCACTCCAGGCCGGTGAGGTAGGGCAGCGGGTCGGGCTTGGCCCGCGGCAATTCCTCGGCCACCAGCACGGTGTCGAAGCGATCGCCCAGCCCCAGCACGGCCAGCATGTGCTCGGCGTTGGCCCGTGGCGCATTGGTCACCACGCACATGCCGATGCCGCGTTCCCGGGCGAAATCCAGCAGGCGCAACAGGCCCGGCATCGGCGTCAGCTGCGGCGACAACTGGCGAAAGCGCGCCTCCTTGCGGTCGGCAAAGGCCTCGTGCTCGGCCACCGAGCGCTGCGGGAACAGGTAGCGGCACATATTGGCGTTGGCCTGGCCACTGACATGGGCCTCGAACTCTTGATGGGTGAACACCCGGCCATCTTCCTCCAGCAACAACTGCTGCAACGCCAGCAGGTGCAATTGGTCGGTGTCGGTCAGGGTGCCGTCGAGATCGAAAAGCAGGGCATTGAGCATGGCGCGATTCCTGTCAGGGCCGGGGGCTGAAGCGGTTAAGCCAGGCATCGTAGCAGCTGCCAAGGAGGGTGCCACAGCCATTTCTCGGGGGAGATTCAGAATGCAGCTCCGCTGCCAGCGACCTCTCCCTTCCTATGCTTAGCTCTCAAGATTCCTCTGCTCTTGCAGGCACGGGCGGGTCTCGTCTCAGAGTGGAACAGTTGTCGCGAAATTAAACGCGGACGGCCGGCGATTGCCTGGGAGGTGTGTCCTGGAACTCCAGCAAGCCATTGATAAAACACATCATTTGTAAGCTGGCACGCTCCGTGTATTGCTCACCTCAGCCGTTTCTCTTGCCTCCATGCCCGGCGCGACGGGCATGGCAGAAACCATAAAAACGACGCACAACAATAATAAAGCTCCTAATAAAAAGCTCCGTGGAGGTCCGACCTTGATCAAGAGAACACTCCGAGCAGGCATGTCCAGCGGCCTGCTGGCGCTGGCGGTCTGCGCCGCCTTGCATTCCCCTCCCAGCCTCGCGGCGCGCGATGCCCAGGCCATCCTCAAGGAGACCTGCCAGGGCTGCCATACCCCGGAAACGGGGGGCGGCCTGAGCCGCATCAGCCACCAGCGCAAGACCCCGGAAGGCTGGCTGATGAGCATCGCCCGCATGCAGATCATGCATGGCCTGCAGATCAGCGACGACGACCGCCGCACCCTGGTCAAATACCTGGCCGACACCCAGGGCCTGGCGCCGAGCGAAACCGACGGCGTGCGTTACGCCCTGGAGCGGCGCCTGAACACAGTGGAGAAGTTCGACGAGCAGACCAGCCAGATGTGCGGCCGCTGCCACTCCGGTGCGCGGGTCGCCCTGCAACGGCGTCCGGCCCAGGAGTGGGAACGCCTGGTGAACTTCCACCTCGGGCAATGGCCGTCCCTGGAGTACCAGGCGCTGTCCCGCGATCGCGACTGGTTCGACCTGGCGCGCAAGGAGATGGTGCCGCTGCTGGCCAAGCGGTATCCGCTGGACAACCCGGCCTGGACAAAATGGCTGGGCAGCGCACCCAAGGCCGAGACCCTGGCAGGCGACTGGAGCTTCAGCGGCCACCTGCCGGGCAAGGGCGAACTGGCCGGGGTGATGAGCGTCAGCGCCGATGGCAATGACACCTTCAAGGTCAGCGTCAAGGGCCAGTACGCCGACGGCAGTCCGTTCAACGGCGAGGGCAGCGCGATCCTCTACAGCGGCTACGAATGGCGCGGCAATGTCAGCATCGACGGCGTGAGCATGCGCCAGGTGTTCGCTGCCAAAGGCAATGAATTGCAGGGCCGGATGTTCGAGGCCGAGCACGACGAACGCGGCCTGGACTTCGTCGCCGCCAAGCAGGGCAGCAGTCGTTTGCTGGCGGTGCAACCGGGTTACCTGAAGGCTGGCGGTGAAACCGAAGTCACCCTGATCGGCAGTGGCCTCACCGGCAAGCCGAGTTTTGGCAAGGGCGTGGAAGTGCTCGAAGTCCTCGAGCAGAGCCCGCAGCGGATCAAACTCAAACTCAAGGCGGCTGCCGATGCCCAGCCGGGCCTGCGCAACGTCACCGTCGGCACGCTGAAAGGCCCGACGCTGTCGGTCTACAGCACAATCGCCGAAGTCAAAGTCGTGCCTGAGTTCTCGGTGGCGCGTATCGGCGAGGGCGGTGGCTCGACGCCCAAGGTCCAGGGCCGCTTCGATGCCGAAGCCTGGGGCAAGGGCGCCGATGGCAAGCCGTACCGCATCGGCGTGTTCCCGGCGCAGTGGAAGGTCGAAGCCTTCGACGAGCGCGCCAAGGAAGACGAGGACGTCAAGTTCGCAGGCCAGATGCAGGCCGACAGCGGCGTGTTCATTCCAGGCGATGCCGGGCCCAATCCGCAGCGCAAGATGTCCACCAACAACGCCGGCAACCTCAAGGTGATCGCCGCCGTCGACGACGCAGGGAAATCCCTGACCGGCGCAGGCCACCTGATCGTCACCGTGCAACGCTGGAACAATCCACCCATCCCTTGAGGCGCGGTCCGTGACTTGAGACACCCTTTCGGAATGACCGCAGGCCCCCGCGAAAGGGGGCCGGCACAGGAGGTTTGCAATGGGCGCTATCTTGAATCTGGTCGAACGCAACCTGCACGAAGTGCAGGTCGATGCCGACCGCATGCTGTTCCATATCCCCAGCAGTTCGCTGTTCGCCAGCGATGAGTTGACCGGCACCATCATCGACACCTTGCGCGGCCCCGGCTGCACCCCGGAGGACCTGGTCCAGCGCCTCGGCGCACGGTTCAACGGCGAGGAAATCAACGAAACCCTGCGCGAGCTGATCGCCCTGGAACTGGTCAGCGACGGCTCGCCGCTGACCCCGGAGATCGCCGTCAAACGGGTCGAGCGCACGGCGATCAACACCGTGGTGCTCAACGTCAACACCGGCTGCAACCTGAGTTGCACCTACTGCTACAAGGAGGACCTGGACAAGCCCTCGGCGGGCAAGAAGATGGACGTCGAGACGGCCATCGCCTCGGTGGAAATGCTGCTCAGGGAATCCCCCGATGAAGAGCGTTTCACCGTGGTGTTCTTCGGTGGCGAGCCGCTGAGCAACCGCAAGCTGATCGAGTACATGGTCGACTATTGCGAGCAGCGTTTTCGCGAGGCGGGCAAGTTCGTCGAGTTCGTCATGACCACCAATGCCACGCTGCTCACCGAGGAGACGGTGGACTACCTGAATGCCCATCGTTTCGGCTTGTCGGTGAGCATCGACGGGCCGAAGACCGTGCACGACCGCAACCGCATCACCGTGGGCGGGCAGGGCACCTATGACGTGGTGCGGCGCAAGGCGCAGATGCTGCTGGCGCGCTACGACAGCCGCCCGGTCGGCGCGCGGGTGACCTTGACCACTGGCGTCACCGATGTGGAAACCATCTGGGACCACCTGTTCAACGAACTGGGTTTCGCCGAGGTCGGGTTTGCCCCGGTCACCTCGGGCGATATCAGCAGCTTCAACCTCACCGGCGAAGAACTGATCGAAGTCTTCGCCAGCATGAAGCGCCTGGGCCGGCGTTACCTGGAGGCGGCCCTGGAGCATCGCAATATCGGTTTCTCCAACCTGCACCAACTGATCACCGATATCCACGAAGGCCACAAGAAGGCGCTGCCCTGTGGCGCCGGGCTGAAGATGCTGGCGGTGGACCACAAGGGCGAGCTGAACCTGTGCCACCGCTTTACCGGCTCATCGCTGCCGACCTTCGGCAACGTGCGCGACGGCGGGGTGAAGCAGATGGAGCTCAACGACTTCCTGTCCCAGCGCCTGGACCGCAGCAACACCGGCTGCGACAGCTGCCGCATCCGCAATCTGTGTTCCGGCGGCTGCTATCACGAGAGCTACGCCCGCTACGGCGACCCGGCGCACCCGACCTATCACTATTGCGAACTGATGCGTGACTGGGTGGACTTCGGCATCGAGGTCTACAGCCGGATCATGGCCCACAACCCTGCGTTCATCAGCAGCTACATCACTCCGCGCAAGGCTCACTGACATGAAACATCTCAAGCCGATCAATAACAAAGCCCAAAAGCTGGAACAGGCCGCCGACGAGAACCGTATCGAAGAGGTGGTTGCCATGAGTTCGGTGGCCGGTTGTGCCTCGACCACCGACCCGGGCTGGGAAATCGATGCCTTCGGTGGCGTGTCGTCCTTGTGCCAGCCGATGGAGGCCGACCTCTACGGTTGCTCCGACCCGTGCTGGTGGCCGGCCCAGGTGCCGGACATGATGAGTACCTACCCCGACTGGAACAAGGACGCCCAGGCCTCCAACGAGAACTGGCGCAATCTCGGCACCGTGTTCCCCAAAGACAAGTAATCGGTCAGTAGAAGGATTCCAGCATGCTTCGCAAAAATGCCTGCGGCCTGGCCGCTTCCGTGATCCTGGGCGCCTGTTCCCTCGGCGTCCTGGCCGACGACAACACTGACAACAATGCCCTCAACGCCGGCCATGAATACATGGTCACCACCAACTACCCGAACAACCTGCACGTGATCGACCTGGCCAGCGACACGCTGTACAAGACCTGCAAGATGCCCGACGCCTTCGGCCCCGGCACCGTGCAACTGGCGCCGGACCGCAAGGTCGCCTACGTGCTGAACAACCACTACGCCGATGTCTACGGGGTCGAGCTGGACAGTTGCAAGCAGGTGTTCCACGCCAGCATCACCCAGCAGCCGGGGGAAAAGGCCCGCTCGATGTTCGCCTTCACCGTCAGCCACGACGGCAAGGAGCTGTACACCGTGGCCAACCCGACCCAGATGCTCAACGACCGCTATGAGGTCAAGCAGCCGCGGCTGGACGTCTACGCCACCGACGCCGGGCTCAAGGCCAAGCCGGTGCGCAGCTTCCCGGCGCCACGGCAGCTGACCATCATGCAGAGCGGCGACGACGGCTCGCTCTATGTGGCCGGGGCGGATGTGTACAAGGTCGACGTCAAGACCGGCAAGTTCGACGTGCTGATCCCCAGCCGCCACTGGAAACGCCCGAACTACAGCGCGCCGGACGTGCTCTACGTGTGGAACCAGCAGACCTGGCGCCATGACTTCTCGCTGCTCTACACCGCCGCCAAGTTCAAGGACAAGAAACAGGACCCGGCCACCGCCGAGTACCTGTACGGCCTGTTCAGCATCGACTTGAAGACCGGCAAGAGCGAAACCACCGACTTCGGTCCGCTGACGGAAATCTACTTCAGCGGCATGCGTTCGCCGAAGGACCCGAACCTGATGTTCGGTGTGCTCAACCGCCTGGCCAAGTACGACATCAAGCAGAAAAAACTGCTCCAGGCCGCCACCCTGGAGCATTCCTACTACTGCATTTCCTTCAACAAGGCAGGCAGCAAGATCTACCTGGCCGGGACCTTCAACGACGTGGCGATCTTCGATGCCGACAGCCTCAAGCAGATCGGCAGCATCAAGCTGCCGGGCGGGGACATGGCGATCACCACGGCCCAGGTGTTTGTGCGCTAGGCGTTGCTACCGCTATCGCGAGCAAGCTCGCTCCTACAGGGGAATGTGTCATCTCCCGACACCGCACTCCAAATGCATGCGGTCCCTTGTAGGAGCGAAGCTTGCTCGCGAAAAATCTCAAGATCGCCGCCGATTCAATTGCCCGGCACCGGGCAGCTCAGGTCGCCTTCCTGGCACTTGAGGTAGGTCTTGAACGCCTCGACCCGGGCCTTGGTCAGGTCGGTGGTGCAGTTGCTGTAGATCAACGGATAGACGCTGCCACCGGCGACCCCGGAGGCGGCGAACCCGCACTCCGCATCCCGGAAGGCCACCCAGGCGCGCTGGGCGCTGACCAGCAGCTTCTTGCCGTCCGGGTTGTCTTTCAGGCGCTGGGTGATGCGCTGGTAGAGCGTGTTCAGTTCCTTGTCCGCGGCCTGGTGCTGCTCGGCGGCGCACTGGTTCATGGCGGCCTGGGTGGTGGCGTTGGCACAGTCGGCGGCCTGTGCCAGCGGGGTGAGCAGCAGCGGCGCCAGGGCCAGGAAAATGCGTGGGTTCATGGGGATTCTCACAGTGAAGGGGGACACACCGACAAGGGGCATCGCCCGATGTTGGCGTCGCGCGGCAAGGGCCGCCGATCAATCGTCGTCATAATCGCCGCCGGACAGCTCGAAGGCCGCGGCCTCGACCGCGCGGACCGGTGACAGGCTATAGGGCGCGATCTTCAGCCTGTCGAGGCGTCTGCTGTACGCCTGGTTGAAGTCGTCATGAAACGCGGCGAAACCGGGAGACGCGATCAGGGTCCTGATGTCCTTAATGTAGGAACGGTAGTTTTCGACGCTGCTCATGTTGGTAGTGGCATCGCTCGTTGCCCAGACTCGCGCGACCTTCGAATCCCAGATCGGGTAGAGCTGCGGGCGCAGAAAGTGCAGGAGCTTGGAGGTGCCCACTACCGAGTGCAGGCTGTTGGCCAGATCCTGCATCTGCGCCGTGTCGATCAGGACGTCCGACTCCAGTGCGCAGGCGAGGGCGGCCGAGGCTCTATCGACATGTCTGGCATTCACCCGGGCCACCCTGGGCATCCAGCCGTAGCACATCGCCGATAACTGCAACAGCAGGTCGCCACTGTCGTGGGTGCTGGCCAGGGTCCTGGAGGCGGCCAGCAGGGCGGGGTAGGAGCGCAGGTAGGTCAGCGACTGAGGCGTCAGTTCGATCAGCGGCTCGTCGATCAACCTGATCGCCCGGCGCAGTTTTTCAAGGGTGATTGCGGGGGATGTCTGGGTCATCGGAGGCATTCCATTTCTGTTGTCCGCTGCGCTCACTACCGCGTTGGGCAGCGGCGAGGCAGCCATTGGCGAGTGGCGAGCTTAGCCCTGTTTTTCGGCGGCGGGGCGAGGGATTTCAACCTGTGCTTGGCCGGGCGGAAAAAAATACGCAACTATCAGGTTGCATTTTTCGCGAGAGCGTCTAGGGTTTCATCACTGGAGGTGACCCATGAACTCATCAGATCGCATCGAAAGAAAGATCCTGCTCAAGGCAACCCGTTCCCGTGTCTGGGCCGCGCTGGCCGATGCCGAGGCCTTTGGCAGCTGGTTCGGCGTGGCGCTCGCGGGCCAGCGTTTTGTCGTCGGGCAACGCACCCGGGGGCAGATTACCTACCCCGGGTATGAACACCTGGTCTGGGATGTGCTGGTAGAGCGGCTGGAGCCCGAGCACCTGTTCGCCTTCAGCTGGCACCCGTACGCGGTGGAGCCTGAAGTCGATTATTCCGTCGAGCCCAGCACCCTGGTGCAGTTCGAACTCGAAGACCTGGACGGCGGCACCTTGCTGCGGGTGGTCGAGTCGGGGTTCGACGGCATTCCACCCGAGCGGCGGCTCAAGGCGTTTCGCATGAACAGCCGCGGCTGGGACGAGCAGATGAACAATATCGAGACCTACCTTGGCCCCTGATACTTCTTCCCCATCCCTGTTGCCGGTGGCGGCATCGCTGGATGGCTCGGCCATGATCTTCGCGGCACTGGGTGACGAGACCCGCTTGCGGCTCGTCGCCATCCTGTGTGGTGGCGGCGCCATGTCGATCACCCAACTGACCCTCGGCACCGACATCAGCCGCCAGGCGGTGACCAAGCACCTGCAGGTGCTGGCGCAGGCCGGGCTGGTGCGCGACGCCAAGCTGGGGCGCGAGCGCCTGTGGGCGTTCGAGCCAGGCCGGCTGGCCGAAGCCCGGCGCTCGCTGGAGGTGATCAGCCAGCAGTGGGATCAGGCCCTGGGTCAATTGCAGGCCTTTGTCGAGTCATAACGGAAATCATCACGGATGTTCGAGTTTTACCTGAAACGCTGGAACCTGCAGGTCGATGGCGCGCCCATCGTCACCCCTGGCAGCCACCTGTTGCCAGTGCGCCTGGACGACGCGCCGGCGATGCTGAAGATCGCCCTCGACGACGAGGAAAAATACGGCAACCGGCTGATGGCCTGGTGGGCCGGGGAGGGCGCCGCCCGGGTCTACGCGCACCACGGCGATGCCTTGTTGATGGAGCGGGCCATGGGCCGGCGCTCGCTGATGCAGATGGCCCAGGCCGGCGAAGACGACGAGGTCAGCCGGATCGTCTGCGCCAGCCTGGCACGCCTGCATGCGCCACGCTCGACACCCTTGCCGCCGCTGTTGACCCTGCCGGAATGGTTCAAGGCCCTGCGCCTTGCCGCCCGGCGCGAGGGCGGGATGTTCCTGCGCTGCCTGGCCACGGCCGACGAGTTGCTGGCGGCCCCTCGGGAGCAGGTGGTGCTGCACGGCGATATCCATCACGACAATGTGCTGGATTTCGAGGAGCGCGGCTGGCTGGTGATCGATCCCAAGCGGGTCATGGGCGAACGCGGCTTCGATTTCGCCAACCTGATCTGCAACCCGGACTTGCCGACCAGCGGCGATCCGCGGCGCTTCACCCGCCAGGTCGAGGTCATCGCCCAGGCCGCGGGGCTGGAGCGCAAGCGCCTGCTGCAATGGGTGCTGGCCTATACCGGGCTGTCCGCCGCGTGGTTCCTGGAGGACGGCGACATCACCAGCATGGAACACGAACTGCAGGTGGCGGAGTTGGCCATCCAGGCCCTGGAAGGCGCGGCCTAGGGGTTTTGGTCAGTGGTTTTATGGCGAAAGGCTTACATGCCCTGGCTGCTATTTCGCCTGTTGCCGATTGGGCGACAGGCTTAATCTTCATTCACCAACTGCAGCGCAGGACGCGCTCAGGGTCATGGATGACCGACCATGTGCAAGGATGCAGCGACAGGATGTCGTAATGGTCTTGAAAAAAACCCGCTTCGGCGGGTTTTTTTTCGCCTGTGGAAAAGCTAGAGGTGACGGATCTCCTCCGGCACATGCCCCCAGTTGTCATGGCGACCGTCGGCGTAATGCACCGGGGCCGCAAGCAGCTCCTGCAGGTCGATGTCATCCAGGGTCATCACCTGCACCGCGACATAGTCGCCGCCGATCTCCTGCACATGACCGCGCCCGAAGGTGCGCACGCCGCAATGCTTGCAGAACAGATGATGGGTATTGCCACGGTTGAACCGATAGTCGCTCAGCGCCTGTTCGCCGCTGAGCAGGCGAAAGGCCTTGGGGGCGATGATCGCGTTCCAGTTGCGGGTCTTGCTGCAGATCGAGCAATTGCACTTGTGGGTGCCCAGGCTCAAGTCGATCTCGACTTCATAGCGCACGGCACCGCAATGACAACTGCCGGTGTAAGTCTTGTGCATGGCAAGGCTCCTGAGGGAAGGCTGGGCCAGAGTGTAGAGGCTGCCTGAACACGCGCGGGAAAACTTTTCAATTAAGGCCAGTAGCCAGTATTGAACATACCCTGCTTAGATGAAAAAAGTTCAGATAAGAGCATGTAAGTTCGTCCGCTGGGTAGCGCGAAGGACCTACCAGAGTTGGTAGGTTTACAAGTATCCGATTGCAGATAGAGTTTCAGCCAAGAAGACGGGTTCTGTCTCACTACCAATACATTCTGTCAAAAACAGGCAGATAGTGTTTGGAATGCGGGGTGGGCGATTTCCGCTTTCAGTTCATCACCAGGCCGCTGTTCCGGGTGCTGCTGTTTTGTCGTTCATTATGTTTTGTTTTTAAGTTCGACCTGCCACGAATACAGCGCGCGCCTTGTTTGTCGTGCCCAACTTATAAAACTGCCTTTCATGCCGAGGTTCATTTCAAGTGATCTCTGGCGTGCCTGTGTGGTTGAAAAGCAAAAGGTCCCCGCACTTATGAAACATGTACTTGTGGTTCGTTATTCGCAAAGCGGTCAGTTGAGCGAAGTGGTCGAAAGCCTGATCTCGCCCCTGCGTTCGACGCAGGAGGTCAAGGTGCATGAAGTGCTGCTCAAGCCCCGGGTCGCCTATCCGTTTCCCTGGCCGGTGGGCAGGTTTTTCGACGTGTTTCCCGAGACCGTGCAACTCAGCCCGCCGGCCATCGAACCGGTGCATACCGATCATCCATGGCCTTTCGACCTGGTGATCCTGGCGTATCAGGTCTGGTACCTGTCGCCGTCGCCGCTGATCACCGCGTTTCTCCAGAGCGCGGAAGGCAAGCGCCTGCTGGCCGGGCGCCCGGTGGTCACGGTGATCGCCTGCCGCAACATGTGGCTGATGGCCCAGGAGGTGGTCAAGCGCCTGCTGGACGAGGCCGGCGCGCGGTTGCGCGACAACGTCGTGCTGACCGACCGGGCCAATACCTTCGCCACCCTGATTACCACGCCGCGCTGGATGTTCACCGGCAGCCGCGAGTCATTCCTCGGCCTGCCCAAGGCCGGGATCAGCGCCGAGGATGTCCAGGGCGCCGCACGTTTCGGGCGGGCATTGAAGGCCGCCCTGTATGCCAATAAAGAGAAAGCCAAAGGGCCGATGCTGGCCGGGCTGGGGGCGGCGCCCGTCAACCCCGGGCTGATACTCAGCGAGCGTGCGGCCTATAAAGGCTTCAAGTTCTGGTCGGGAATAATTTGCCGTTTCGGCAAGTATGGGCAATGGCTACGGCGACTCTTGCTGGGCGTGTTCATCGTTTATCTATTGCTGGTCATCTTGACTGTCCTGCCTATTTCACTGGTGTTACGCCGTTTGCTTCATCCCTTTATCCGGACGCGACTGGACGAGTTGCAGCGTTATTACGAACAACCGTCCGGCTCGCAACTAAATCTTGAAACTGAAGAGTGAAATCATCATGAGTGAATCGTTTGTCTATATTACGAAAACATCCACTTATATGCCGGGAGAGGCAGTGGATAACGATACGATGGAAAGCATTCTCGGGTATGTGGGCGGGCGACCTTCACGGTCTCGACAAGTAGTGCTGCGCAATAACGGTATCAAGCAGCGCTATTATGTGCTGGACCCGCAGACCGGTATTCCCCGTTTCACTAACGCGCAAATAACCGCCGAGGCGATCAAGGGCCTGGTGGGCGACGGTTTTGCCCTGGACTCCATGGAATGCCTGTCCACCGGCACCACCATGCCGGACCAACTGATGCCCAACCATGGCGTGATGGTGCATGGCGAGTTGGGCAACAAGCCTTGCGAAGTGGTGTCCACCGCCGGCATCTGCCTGGCGGGCCTGACCGCATTGAAATACGCCTACCTGTCGGTGCTGTCGGGGGCCAGTCGCAATGCCGTGGCCACCGCCTCGGAGGTGCCTTCGCCGGTGCTGCATGCGCGCAACTTCGATGCGGAAAACGAGGCACTGGTGGCGCAGATGGCGGCCCGCCCGGAAATCGCCTTCGATAAAGACTTCCTGCGCTGGATGCTGTCCGACGGCGCCGGGGCCTTTCTGCTCGAGAACCAGCCACGGGCCGGCGGCCTGTCGCTGCGCATCGACTGGATCGACATCTTCTCCTACGCCAACGAATTGCCGACCTGCATGTACGCCGGCGCGGAAAAGGCCGAGGACGACAGCCTGGTCGGCTGGAAGCTGCTGACTCCAGAAGAGTGGGCCTCGCGCTCGATTTTCGCGATCAAGCAGGACGTGCGGCTGCTGAATGAGAACGTGGTGAAGTACACCCTCGGCAAGCCGCTCAAGGAGGTGATGATCAAGCGCAACCTATCGCCCGAGGCCATCGACTGGTTCCTGCCGCACATGTCGTCGGAATACTTCCGCCAGCCGATTGCCGAGTGCCTGGAAAACACCGAACTGGCGATTCCCCAGGAGCGCTGGTTCACCAACCTGTCCGAGCGTGGCAACACCGGCTCGGCGTCGATCTACATCATGATCCACGAGCTGCTGGAGTCCGGGCGCCTGCACAAGGGGCAGTGCCTGCTGTGTTTCGTTCCGGAAAGCGGGCGCTTCTCCGGTGGCTTCATGCACCTGACGGTGGTCTGACGCGCCTCGCCATGGCGCAACAACCCGGTGGCCGGCGCGGGCCGGTCACTGTTTCGTGGTACGCATCCAACTGCAAGGGAATGATTATGGAAACCCTCGAGCAACGTGTGAAAAGAGTGGTGGCGAGCGAACTGGCCGTCGACCTGGCGCAGATCGGCAACCAGGATTCGTTCGTCGGGAACCTGGGAGCGGACTCGCTGGCCCGGGTGGAACTGGTGACGGCCCTGGAGACCGAGTTCGAACTCACCATCCCGGACGACCAAGCCGATAACCTGCAGACCGTGCAGCAGGTGATCGACTACCTCCGACAGGCCAGTGAGCAAGCAGTCCCGGCCTGACGTCGGTCAAGCGAAGATGCGGCCAGGGCTCAGCTGGCCGATAAGGTTGCCCTGGCCCGCATCTTTCTTCCCCCCGGCGTGCGCAGGTCTCAGGCCTGCCGCCACTGCGCCACGACCCTGTCGACTATCTCGCCGCGTTGTTGGATGGAGTTCGCCGCGAGCCGCCGGGCTTCTTCCACCACCGCTTTGGGCGCTGTCCGTGGGCTACCGGCGGCGAAAGGCGGAGCCGGGGCGTACTCCAATTGCAACTGCACCCGCTGCGCCGTTGCCTCGCCGAACAGCTCGCCGGCCAGGATCAGGGCAAAATCGATCCCGGCGGTAATCCCGCCTCCGCTCAACAGGTTGCCGTCGCGCACCACGCGTTCCTGCACCGCGATCGCCCCCAGCGCCTCCAGCAAATGGTGGTAGGCCCAATGGGTGGTGGCGCGCTTGCCACGCAACAGCCCGGCCGCGCCGAGCACCAGGGAACCGGTGCATACCGAGGTGACGTAACGTGCCTGCGCCGCCTGCTGGCGGATGAAATCGAGGGTCTGCGGGTCTTCCATCAACGGCCCGACACCGGCGCCACCGGGGATGCAGATCACGTCCAGCGGCGGGCAGTCGGCGAAGCCGGTGGTCGCCTGCAACACCAAACCAGTGCTGGCGGTGACCGGCCCGCGCGCCTTCCAGACCAGATGCACCTGCACGTCCGGCAGCGACGCGAGCACATCGTAGGGGCCGGCCAGGTCGAGTTGCTGGACGTTGGGGAACAACAGGAAACCGATCTGCAGCGTCATGGGGTATCTCCCTGGAAAAGTTCGAAGGTGCCCACCCTTATGTGGCTGGACGGTTCGACTCTAGCGCCCTAGGCTTTGGCGAATACGCCAACCTACCCACGATTTACGCCAACCATGCCCCAGACCGCCAGAACCGTTCATGTACTGACCTTCGCCAACGCCCAGGTGCTCGACGTCACGGGCCCGCTGCAGGTGTTTGCTTCGGCCAACGACCTGGCGCGGCATAAAGGCCTGCCGCTGCCCTACGCGGTGAGCGTGATCGCCGCGGGCGACGGGCCGGTGACCACCTCGGCCGGGCTGGCGCTGCTGGCCGAGCCCTTGCCAGCGCCGGGCACGCCTTGCGACACCCTGATCATCGCCGGCGGCTGGGGCGTGTACGCCGCGGCCGAAGACCCGGCGCTGGTGGCCTGGGTCCGCCAGCAGGCGGCGCTGGCGCGGCGGGTGGCGTCGGTGTGCACCGGGGCTTTTTTGCTGGCCGCCAGCGGCTGGCTCGACGGGCGCCGGGTGGTCACCCACTGGACCCGCTGCGAGCAACTGGCGCGGCAATACCCGCGCTTGCGGGTGGAGGCCAACCCGATCTTCATCAACGAGGGGCCGGTCTGGACCTCGGCCGGCGTCACCGCCGGCATCGACCTGGCCCTGGCGCTGGTCGAGGCGGACCTGGGGCACGCCATGGCGCTGGACGTGGCCCGGCAACTGGTGGTGTTCCTCAAGCGCCCGGGCGGCCAGTCGCAGTTCAGCGCGACCCTGGCCCTGCAAAAGCAGGGCAGCCGCTTCGACGGCCTGCACGCCTGGATCGCCGAAAACCTCGGTCGCGAGCTGAACCTCCCGACCCTGGCCGAACGGGCCGGCATGAGCGAACGCAGCTTTGTCCGCCACTACCGCGCCGACACCGGCCAGACCCCGGCCCGGGCCATCGAACAGATCCGCGTGGAAAGCGCCCGGCGCCTGCTCGGCAACAGCGGCGTACCGATCAAGCGCATCGCCGTGCAGTGCGGTTTCGGCAGCGAAGAAACCCTGCGCCGCAGCTTCCTGCGACTCGTCGGCGTGACGCCGCAGGCGTATCGGGAGCGCTTTTCGCCGGAGGGGGAGTCAGGCTTCCAGTAGTTCCAGCAGCGCCTGCAAGGTGGCCTGCGGCGCTTCCTGCGGCACGTTGTGGCCGACCCCGGGCAAGATCCGGCGTTGGTAAGGGCCGGTGAACAGGCCGATGTCTTCATCCTCTTCGCTGGCCGGGCCGACCCCGTCGGCGCCGCCGCACAGCGAGATGGTCGGTACGCGGATCGGCGGCTGTTGTGCCAGGGCCTGCTCGATGTGTTCCAGGCTCGGGTCGCCCGGGGCGTACATGAAGCGATGCCGGTAGGAGTGGATCACCACCTCGACGAAGTCCGGGTTGTCGAACGACGGCGCGCTCAGGTCGTAGAGTTCGCGGCCGCGATCCCAGGTCGGCGACCACAGTTGCCACAGCAGTGCGCACAGTGCGCGACGGTTGGCGGTCAGGCCGTCGACCCCGCGTTGGGTGTGGAAATAATACTGATACCAGAGCCGGTGCTCGGTCTCGGGCGGCCGCGGTTGGGTCGAGCGGGCAATGTCCTGGATGTTGTAGCCGTCGGCGCTCACCAGGCAGCGCACCCGCTCCGGCCACAGGGCCGCGACGATGCAGGCGGCGCGACCGCCCCAGTCGAAACCGGCGAGGGCGGCCTGGGGGATCTCCAGGGCATCCATCAGATCCAGCAGGTCCTGGGCCAGCGCCGCCTGCTGCCCGGAACGCAGGATGTCCGGGCCGGCGAAGCGGGTCGGCCCGTAACCGCGCAGGTACGGCACTATCACCCGGTAGCCACGCGCCGCCAGCTCGGGGGCGATCTCGTCGTAGCCGCGCGGGTCGTAGGGAAAGCCATGCAGCAGAATCACCGGCGCGCCGTCGGCGGGGCCGTGGTGTTCGTAGGCGATGTGCAGGCGAGGTGTCTGGAGGTACTGGACAGAGGGCGAGCTGTTCATGACGGATCCGGCGACAGGGAAAGCAGCAACCTTAGCTCAATCTGCATGTCTGGCCAGTGTCGTGTGGAGACTCCGTGCGTGGGTTTTGCCCTGACGGCATAAAGCGCTGACGAAGGCGTCACACCTCAGTCAGGGGCTACAGGAAAGTGAGCTGCGCGCTGGTCGTGAGGTGCTTGAAATGGTGCTGCCACAACCGCACTCCCAACTGCCCGCTGCGGTCCAGTGACGAGCCCAGGGTCAGGTCGGTGATCAGGGTCGGTTGCAGGCCGGCGTCGAACAGGGCGAAGCCGGCGGCGAGCACGCAGGTGTCGGTCTGGATGCCGCAGACCAGCACGCGTTCGGGGGCCAGGCTGCGCAGGTAGGCGATGGTCTCTGGCGTGGGGGCGTAGCCGTGCTTGATGAAGATGCGGTCGGCGGCGACCAGGCTGTGGTCATCGGCGGCGGGTTGCCAGCCGAGCTGGCGGACGAAGGGGGTTTGGCTTTCGTCATGGCGTTCGACGGTGGCCACCGAGGGCAGTTGGCCGAGCAGGGCGTTGATGCCGTTCACCAGCCAGTCCGGCGGGTTGAACGTGGGTTGCACATCGATGATCAGCAGCACCTGGCGCATGGGAATCCTTGAGAGGGCCGGGGCGGCCTATTCTGCCCGCAAACCGCCGTTGCCGCGAACCGCTCGCGCGGGTAAAACACGCCACCTCTGTAGCCGCTGCCGAGCCCGCGAGGCTGCGATCGGCCCGGAGGGCCGCTAAGCCTGACACCTCGTAGGATCTGGGGAAACGCGGTGCCTACCTGGCGAGTCCTTCGGCCTCGATCGCAGCCTCGCTGTGCTCGGCAGCGGCTACAGCGGCCGCGCATTGCGGCAGGCACCCTGGTCGTCTTTCGTAGGCGCGCAGCTTGCGCGCGATGAAGGATGACACGGTGTATCCGACATTCCGCGTTGCCCCTATCGCGGGCAAGCCTCGCTCCTACGAGAGCGAGGAGGCCGGTCACGGCTGCCAGAAGATCTTCCGAGCCAGGGCTCAGCACACCCGCAAGCCCTGCAACAGTGCCTGCAGGCCGACCAGCGCTTGCTGCAAGCGTTGCCCCGGATGCTCGCCGCGGGCGATCCACAGCGAGGCGTCGAGCAGGCTGCCGTTGATCAGGCGCGCCAGGGCTTCGCTGGGGGCCTTGACCATCAGGCCGGTCTGCATCAGCTCATCCAGCAGCGTGCTCAAGGACGCCACGCACTGTTCCTCGCTGGCCTCGGTCAGGTCCCCGAGTACCGCACGCGCGTCCTGCAGGACGATGCGCTGGATCTCCGCTTCCTGGGCCATTTCCAGGTAGGTGCGGCAACGCTGGACGAAGGCGTCCCAGAGGTTGTCGGTGCCGTGCGAGATCGCCTCCAGGCGCTGGTCCATCTCGGCATCGAGCTGTTCCACCACCGCTGCCAGCAGGCCTTTCTTGTCGCCGAAATGGTGATACAAGGCCCCCCGGGTCAGGCCCGCCTCGGCCGTCAGGTCGTCCATCGAGGTGTTGGCATACCCCAGGCTGCCAAAGGCCTGGCGGGCACTGGCGATGAGTTTGCTGCGGGTTTCTTCGATCATCTCGGCGCGTTGACGCGGGCTCATGGCGGGCACTCACACAGCTGACAGGTGGATTGACATACGCCGCGTATGTTCTCATGCTTTCTCACATACGCGCCGTATGTATTTTTGTCTTGCGGTGCATTTCTGGCAAGCCTCAGACAAGGTGTAATGACGATGGCAAACCCTTACCGCGAACTGTTCAAGGCCCCCGGCAGTCGCGCTTTCGTGGTGGCGGGGATGATTGCGCGGATGCCGATGTCGATGACCGGCATCGGCCTGATCACCATGCTGGCCCAGCTCAAGGGCGGTTACGCGCTGGCCGGTGCGGTGGCGGCGACCTTCGCCCTGGCCACGGCCTTCTGCGCGCCCCAGGTGTCGCGTCTGGTCGACCGTTTCGGCCAGGGCCGGGTGCTGCCGATCGCCGCCGGCCTGGGCGGCGGGGCGCTGTTGGCGTTGCTGCTGTGCACCCGGTTGCAGGCGCCGCACTGGACGCTGTTCCTGTTCGCCGCCCTGGCCGGCTGCATGCCGAGCATACCGGCGATGATCCGCGCCCGCTGGACCGAGCTGTACCGCGGCCAGCCGCAGTTGCAGACCGCCTATGCCCTGGAATCGGTGCTCGATGAGGTGTGCTTTATCGTCGGCCCGCCGTTGTCGGTGGGGCTGTGCGTGGCGGCCTTCCCCGAGGCCGGGCCGCTGGCGGCGCTGTTGCTGCTGGCGATCGGCGTCACCGCGCTGGTGGCGCAACGGGCGACCGAGCCACCGGTGCATCCCCATGAGGCCGGGCACGACGCGTCGATCATCCGGTCGCTGGAGTTGCAGTTGCTGGTGCTGCTGATGATCGCCATGGGCATGATCGTCGGCGTGGTGGACGTGGTCAGCGTGGCGTTCGCCCAGCAGCAGGGGCAACCCGCGGCGGCGAGCATCGTGCTGTCGGTGTACGCCATCGGTTCCTGCCTGGCGGGTATCGCCTTCGGTGCGCTGAAACTGAATACCCCGCTGCCGCGACTGTTCATGTACGGCGGCATCGCCACCGCCGTGACCACCCTGCCATTGCTGCTGGCGAGCAATATCCTCGGCCTGTCCCTGGCGGTATTCGTCTCCGGCCTGTTCTTCGCCCCGACCCTGATCGTCGCCATGGCCCTGGTCGAGAACATCGTGCCACCGGCCAAGCTCACCGAGGGCCTGACCTGGCTGGTCACCGGGGTGAGCATCGGCGTGGCCATCGGCGCCGCCAGTTCCGGCTGGCTGGTGGATGCCTTTGGCGCGCGCAGCGGCTTCTGGGTGGCGCAGGCGGCGGCAGTGGTGGTGCTGGGGGCGGCGGTGCAGAGTTGCCGCCGACTGACCCGCGGCCAGCCGGCGGTTGCCTGAGCCTTACCCGCCGCGCCCGGAGTTGACCCAGAAATTCACCGAGAGCGAGGTGGACACAGAATGCTCTGCACGTCCACGGCGGTCTCTCTTGTTGGTTGGTTTGATCTGCGACTGGAACGAAGGCTGTGCCGGGAAATTTATGGGGGCGGATGACCCAATGCCGATCGGTCAAGCGAAGGGGATCTACTGTAGGAGCGAAGCTTGCTCGCGATGGTCGTTAACGATGACGCATATTGACCGGGTAAACGCGGCGCTCTCGCGTTCATCGCGAGCAATCGAGCGTCGACCGGCTGCTCCTGCAGATCAGCGTCAGGCCGGTGGCGGCTACTAATTTGCCGCTCAGGTGGCACGTCCAGTCTTTACCATCATTTTTTTCAAGGGGAACACCGTGACCCAGCTGACGCTGCTATGCCTGCCGTATTCCGGAGCCAGCGCCATGGTCTATAGCCGCTGGCGGCGCAAGCTGCCGCAATGGTTGCACCTTGCGCCGGTGGAACTGCCCGGGCGTGGCGCCCGTTATGCCGAGCCGCTGCACACCGACATGCGCGAGCTGGCGCGGCAGCTGGCGGTGGAAATCCGCGCCAATCTGCGCATGCCCTATGCCTTGTTCGGCCATAGCCTGGGGGCGCTGCTGGCCTGCGAGCTGGCCCACGCCCTGCGGGCCCTGGGTTGTCCGGAGCCGGTGGCGCTGTTCGCTTCGGGGACTGCGGCGCCGACCCTGCGCACCGACTACGACCGGGGTTTTGCCGACCCGAAGACCGACGAACAGCTGATCGAACAGTTGCGCACCCTCAACGGCACCAGTGAAGAGGTGCTGGCCAACCAGGAATTGATGAGCCTGACCCTGCCGATCCTGCGCGCCGACTTTCTCCTGTGTGGCCGTTTTCGCCCGCTGCAGCGCCCGTTGCTGAACTGCCCGGTGCATGTCTTGGGGGGCAAGGCCGACCGGGCCACCACCGAACAGCTGATTGGCTGGAGCAAGGAGACCCAGGGCAGCTTCTCGGTGGACATGCTGGCGGGCGGGCACTTCTTCATTCACGAGCACGAAGCCAAGGTCCTGAGCCTGATCAAGGGCCACCTTGAGGTGCATCGTCGGCGTCACCTGCAACCCGAAGCGGCGACCGCCCTGTAGCCGCTGCCGCAGGCTGCGAATAGCCGGCACGGCCGCGGCGCTCGGTGGCCCATCGCAAGATCGTCAAGCAAGGCCCTGCGGGCCTTATCGCAGCCTCGCGGGCTCGGCAGCGGCTACAGGAGTGGGTGTAGCCGCTGCCGCAGGCTGCGATCGGTTGGCACGGCCGCGGCGTTCTCGGTGGCTCCATCGCAAGATCGTCAAGCAAGGCCCTGCGGGCCTTATCGCAGCCTCGCGGGCTCGGCAGCGGCTACAGGAATGGGTGTAGCCGCTGCCGCAGGCTGCGATCGGTCGGCACGGCCGCGGCGTTCTCGGTGGCTCCATCGCAAGATCGTCAAGCAAGGCCCTGCGGACCTTATCGCAGCCTCGCGGGCTCGGACGCGGCTACAGGAGTGGGTGTAGCCGCTGCCGCAGGCTGCGATCGGCCGGCACGGCCGTGGCGTTCTCAAGGCCCAGGCAGATCTGTCAGCCCAACGACGTGCCCAGGCGCCAGTAACCCATCAGGGTCAGGTTGCGGCGTTCCTGGCCACGCTCGTTGATCAGGTGGCGGCGAATGCTCATCACCGTGGCGGACTCGCCGGCCACCCAGGCATAGAAGCTGTTGTCGGCCGGCGTGGCGGTCTCCCAGGGCCGTTGTTCCTCGTCGCCCTCGCGCAGCTTGATCGGCCGCTGTGCCGTGTTGGGCGGCGGCAGCTCGGCCAGCTCCCGGGCGGCATGGATCAGGGTTTCGCCATGCTGGGCGCCCAACAGGTCCCGCGGCAGCCAGTTGAGCCGGGTCTGGGGGTTGCAGCGTAGGTCGATGCAGTCGCTTTCGTGGGGCACTTCGATAAACGCCTGCACGTCCGGGTAATCCGGATAGGCCTGCAGCTCCTCGAGAATCCCGGCAATGGCCGGCAGGGCGGTTTCATCGCCCATCAGCAGCACTTTGCGGATCCCCGCCGGCGGCATCCATTCATAACCGCCGGGGTCGCCGCTGTAGGCCTTGTTCGGCACCACCATCTGCAGGCGGTCGCCGGGCCGGGCGTGGGTGGCCCAGCTGGACGCGGGGCCGTTGATTCCGTGCAGCACGAAGTCCACATCCAGTTCCGCCGGTTGCAGGCGCAGGGCGCGGATGGTGTAGGTGCGCATCGGTGGCTGCTGCTCGGCCGGCAGCTTGCGCCGGGCGGCGTGCCAGTCGCCTTCCACCGGCAGTTGCGGGACGCTGCCGTCGGCCCCGGGGAACAACAGCTTGATGCGCTGGTCCGGGGCCAGGGCGCGGGCCTGGGCGATCTCCTCGCCGGCGAACACCAGGCGCACCAGGGACGGGCTGAGGACGATGCGTTGCTTGAGCTCGACGTTGATCACCCGGTAGCCCTTGGGTCTGGGCCGGTCGATGCCCGTCAGTTTGCGCAAGCCTTGGGTGAGGATGTCGGTCAGCGATTGGGCGGAGGACATGGGCGGATACCTGTGCAAGGGGGGATAAGCAAGGAACGAAAGGCGGCGGGTCCGATTTAGCGTCGGCGCCGCTGGTCGGCGGCTCCTGGGCGGCGCCGGGGGAGGGTGGCTGGCGTGGCGCGCGGGGTTAATTTTCCCGGGCCTTCATCCGTTCCGTAGGGATGACCGAGCCAATGCTCGATACCCCACAAGCAAGTACGGATGCCCCCCCCGATGAATGCCGAAGACTCCTTGAAGCTCGCCCGTAGATTCATTGAACTGCCGCTGGAAAAGCGCCGGCTGTTCTTGAAGGCTCTGGACAAGGAAGGCGTCGACTTCTCTCTGCTGCCGATTCCCGCGGGGGTCGCTGTGCCTGAGCGCCAGGCGCTGTCCTACGCGCAGCAGCGCATGTGGTTTCTCTGGCAACTGGACCCGCAGAGCGCGGCCTACAACCTGCCCAACGCGGTACGCCTGAGCGGGCCGCTGGATCGGGCGGTGCTGGCCCGGGCCTTCGACTGGCTGCTGGAGCGCCATGAAAGCCTGCGCACGGTGTTCCGCCTGGAGCAGGACGAGCCGCGGCAGGTCGTCCTGGCGACCCAGGTGAGCATCGATTACCAGGACCTGAGCGACCTCGACCCCGCGCAGCGCGAAGCCAGCGTACGGCAGCGGGCCGACGCCGAGGCGCGCCGGCCCTTCGATCTGCAGCAGGGGCCGCTGTTGCGGGTCTGCGTGTTGGGGCTGGGGGAGCAGGAGCACGTCATGCTGCTGACCCTGCACCACATCGTCGCCGACGGCTGGTCCATGGGCGTGCTGATCGAGGAGTTCCTGCAAGCCTACGACGCCCTGCTCGAGGGCGAGGTGCCGAGCGCGCCGGCCCTGCCGATCCAGTACCGCGACTACGCGCTGTGGCAGCGCAGCTGGCTGGAAGCCGGGGAGCAGGAGCGGCAGCTGGCGTACTGGCGGGCCAAGCTCGGGGACGAACACCCGGTGCTCAGTCTGCCCACCGACCATCCGCGCCAGGCCCGTTCCAGCCGCCAGGGGCGGCGCCTGGACTTCGAGCTGGCGCCACCTTTGGCCCAGCAACTGGGTGCCCTGGCGCGACAGCAGGGGGTGACCCTGTTCGCCGTGCTGCTGGCAGGTTTCAAGCTGCTGCTGGCACGCTACAGCGGCCAGCAGGATATCCGCGTCGGCGTGCCGATCGCCAACCGCACGCGCCAGGAAGCCGAAGGGCTGATCGGCTTCTTCGTCAACACCCAGGTGCTGCGCAGCGAGTTGAGCCCGCATTTGACGGTGGAGCAACTGCTGGCCGATATCCGCGAGACCACCCTGGGGGCGCAGGCCCATCAGGAGCTGCCTTTCGAACGCTTGGTGGAGGCCCTGCAACTCGAGCGCAGCCTGAGCCACAGCCCGCTGTTCCAGGTGCTCTACAACCACCAGCCGCAGGTCACCGAACTGACCACCCTGCGCAGCCGTTCCGGGCTCGAAGTGCAGGCCCTGGCGCGCAACGAGCGCACGGTGCAGTTCGACCTGACCCTGGACACCTTCGAACGCGGCGGCCTGCTGCAGGCCGCCTTCACCTATGACTGCCAGCTGTTCGAGGAACAGACCGTCGAGCGCATGGCCGGCCACTGGCAGAACCTGCTGTGGGCGATGGTGCGTGAGTCGCAGTCGGCGATCGCCGAACTGCCACTGCTCGACGCCGAGCAACGCCAGGCCACCCTGGCCCAAGGGATTGGTACGCCTGAGGCATTCGCCGCCGTTTCGGTGCTCGAGCTGTTCGCCGAGCAGGTGCGCGTGCGGCCCGAGGCGCCGGCCCTGGTGTTCGGCGAGCAGTGCCTGAGTTATCGCCAGCTGGATCAGCGCGCCGCGCGCCTGGCCGCGGCCCTGGTACAGCGTGGCGTGGGCCCCGAGGTGCTGGTGGGCATCGTCGTGGAGCGCTCCCTGGAGATGGTGGTGGGCCTGCTGGCGGTGCTCAAGGCCGGCGGCGCCTACGTGCCCCTGGATGCCCAGTACCCCGAGCAGCGCTTGAGCTACATGCTGCACGACAGCGGCGTTGCCCTGCTGCTGAGCGAGACCGCGGTGCAGGCGCGGCTGCCGCTGGCGGCCGGGGTCAGCGTGCTGTTGCTCGACCAGCCGGACAGCTGGGCGCCGGCCAGTGATTCGCAGGCGTCGCTGCCACGGGTCGAGGCCGGGCACCTGGCCTATTCGATCTACACCTCCGGTTCCACCGGGGCCGCCAAGGGCGTCACCATCACCCACGCGGCCCTGGCCAACTACGTGCAGGCGATCCTGGCGCGCCTGCCGCTGGGGGCCGCGCGCAACATGGCGGTGGTCTCGACCATCGCCGCCGACCTGGGGCATACCACGCTGTTTGGCGCCCTGTGCTCCGGCAGCTGCCTGCATGTGATCGACCTGGATACCGGCCTGGATGCCGAGGCCTTTTCGGCCTACCTGGACTCCCGGCAAATCGATGTGCTGAAGATCGTCCCTTCGCATTTGCAGGCGCTGATGAGCGGCGCGGAGCCGGCCCGCGCCCTGCCAAGGCAGTGCCTGGTGCTGGGTGGCGAAGCCTGCCCGGCGACGCTGGTCAGCAAGGTTCGGGCCCTGGCGCCGCAGTGCGCGGTGTTCAACCACTACGGCCCGACGGAAACCACGGTCGGCGCCCTGACCATGGCTGCCGCTGACGTGGACCAGGCCCTGGCGGTGGTGCCCCTGGGCCAGCCGCTGGCCAACGTCCGCGCCCGGGTGCTGGATGCCTCGCTGCAACCCGTGGCGCCCGGCACCCCGGCCGAGCTGTACCTGGGCGGAGCCGGCCTGGCGCGGGGTTACCACCGCCGGCCGGCATTGACCGCCGAGCGTTTTGTTCCCGACCCCTTCAGTGCCGACGGGCAGCGGCTGTACCGCACCGGTGACCTGGCGCGCTACCTCGATGGTGGGGTCATCGATTACCTGGGGCGCATCGACCATCAGGTGAAGATTCGCGGCTACCGCATCGAACTGGGGGAAATCACCGCGGCGCTCAAGCAGTTGCCGCAGGTCGAGGACGCCGTGGCGCAGGTGGTCAGCGTGGCCGACGAGCCGCAAGTGGCGGCTTATGGGGTGCTGGCCAAGGCCAGCGCTCAGGAGCCGGAAGCGGCCTGGCAGGAGATTCGCCGGCAGCTGGCGGTGGCGCTGCCCGACTACATGCTGCCGATGCATTTCGTGGCCCTGGAAGGCATGCCGTTGACCGCCAACGGCAAGCTCGACCTGCGCGCCTTGCCGCCGGTGCAACCGCAGGCACCGGTGGCCGCATACGTCGCGCCGGTCAGCGAGTTGCAACAGCAGATCGCGGCGATCTGGCAGGACGTGCTCAAGGTCGAGCGGGTGGGCCTGAGCGATAATTTCTTCGCCCTGGGCGGGCATTCGCTGCTGGCCACTCAGATCATTTCCCGGGTCCGCCGGTTGCTGGCGGCGGAGGTGCCGCTGCGGGTGCTGTTCGAGACCGCGCGCCTGGATGAGTTCGTCGAGCAGGTGCAGGCCTGCGCCGGCGCCGGTTCGCTGTCGCTGATCGAGGCGCTAGGGCGTGATGAGCCATTGCCGGCTTCCCATGCCCAGCAGCGGCAATGGCTGTTCTGGCAGATGCACCCGCAGAGCACCGCCTACCACACGCCGATCGTGGTCCGGCTCCAGGGTGTGCCGGACCGGCAGGCGTTGCAGCACAGCTTCGACGCCCTGGCGCTGCGCCATGAAGCTTTCCGCACCACCTTTACCCAGCACCAGGACAGCCTGTGCCAGGTGGTGCACCCCCAGGGTGAAATTCCCCTGGCCTGGGAGCGCCTGGCCCCGGGCCTGTCCCGCGAGGCGGTCGAGGCCAGGGCCCTGGAAGAAACCCAGGTGCTGTTCGACCTGGAGCACGGCCCCCTGTGCCGGGCCCGGGTGCTGCAGATCGCCGAGCAGGAGTGCCTGCTGGTGGTGACCTTGCACCACATCATTTCCGATGGCGCCTCCATGAGTGTGCTGGCCCGGGAATTCGTCGCCCTCTACCGGGGGTTCATCCAGGGGCAGGCCCCGCAGTTCGATGAATTGAGCGTGCAGTACGCCGACTACGCCAGCTGGCACCGGGCCTGGCTCGAGCAGGGCGAGCAGCAGCGGCAACTGGATTACTGGCGCGAGCAACTGGGGCTGGAGCACCCGGTGCTGGAACTGCCGGTGGACCATCCGCGCCAGGCCCTGGTGAGCCATCGCCAGGAGCGCCTGGGTTTGCGTCTGCCGGTGGACCTGGAGCAGGGCCTGCGGCGCCTGGCGCGCGAGCACGACATGACCCTGTTCCAGCTGTTCCTCGGCTCGTTCGCCCTGTTGCTGCACCGCTATTGCGACCAGCCCGATATCCGTATCGGCGTGCCGGTCAGCAACCGTCGCCACCAGGAAATGGAAGGCGTGATGGGCTTCTTCGTCAACACCCTGGTGATGCGCGTCGAGCTGGCGCCGAGCCTGGCGGTGGGGCAGTTGCTGCGTCAGGTCAAGGCCACGGCCCTGGCCGCCCAGGCCCATCAGGACCTGCCGTTCGACCGCCTGGTGGATGCGCTCAAGCCGCAGCGCGCGCTGGATCAGAACCCGCTGTTCCAGGTGATGTACAACCACCTGAGCATTGCCGGGGAAAGCGCTGACGGCGCCAGCCTGCCGGGCCTGCACGCCGAGGAAATGGTCCTGCAGGGCGGTACCGCGCAATTCGACCTGACCCTGGAAACCCTGGAAACCGACGCCGGGATCAACGCATCGTTCATCTATGCCGGTGAGTTGTTCGAGGTGTCGACCGTCGAGGGTTTCGCCGATCACTGGCGCAACCTGCTGCAAGGCATGCTCGAACCGCAACAGGCGATTGGCGAGCTGGCGATGCTGGGCCGGGAGGAGCAGGGGCGGATTCGCCAGGATTGGGATCACACCCAGGTGGTCTATCCCACCCACCGTTTCGTCCACCAGCTGTTCGCCGATCAGGCAGCCAGGGCGCCGGAGGCGCCGGCGGTGTTCTTCGCCGAGCAGCGCCTGAGCTACCGTGAACTGGACATTCAGGCTAACCAGCTGGCGCACAAGCTGATCGAGCTGGGAGTCGGTCCGGAAGTCCGGGTGGCCATTGCCATGCCGCGTTGCGCGGAGATCATGGTGGCCTTCCTGGCCGTGCTCAAGGCCGGTGGGGTTTATGTGCCGCTGGATATCGAATATCCCCAGGACCGCCTGCGCTACATGATGCAGGACAGTGGTGCCTGGTTGCTGCTGACCCAGAGCCATCTGCTGGATCGCCTGCCGATTCCCGATGGTTTGCCGACCCTCAGCGTCGAAGGCGCGGCTGACTTTGCGGCTTACCCGATGACCAGCCCGGAGGTGACCCTGGCCGAGGAAAACCTCGCCTACGTGATCTACACCTCCGGCTCCACCGGCCTGCCCAAGGGTGTGGCGGTGTCCCATGGCCCGCTGGCGATGCACAGCCTGGCCACCGGCGAGCGTTATGAAATGAGCCCGGCCGATTGCGAGCTGCACTTTATGTCCTTCGCTTTCGACGGTTCCCATGAGGGCTGGATGCACCCGCTGATCTACGGTGCCAGCGTGCTGATCCGCGATGACAGCCTGTGGTCGCCGGAATACACCTACGAGCAGATGCACCGCTACGGCGTCACCGTGGGCGTGTTCCCGCCGGTGTACCTGCAACAGCTGGCGGTGCACGCCGAACGCGACGGCAACCCGCCGGCGGTGCGGGTCTATTGCTTCGGCGGTGACGCGGTGCCGCAGGCCAGTTATGACTTGGCCTGGCGCGTGCTGCGGCCGAAGTACATTTTCAACGGCTACGGCCCGACCGAAACCGTGGTCACCCCGCTGATCTGGAAGGCCAAGGCCGGCGATCCGTGCGACGCGGCTTATGCACCGATCGGCAATATCGTCGGCAACCGCAGCGCCTACGTCGCCGATGCCAACCTCAACCTGCTGCCGGTGGGCGTGGCGGGCGAGCTGTACCTGGGCGGCCTGGGCGTGGCCCGGGGCTACCTGGATCGGCCGGGGCTGACGGCCGAGCGTTTTATTCCCGACCCTTACAGCATCAGCGGTGCGCGCTTGTACCGCAGCGGCGACCTGACTCGTTATCGCACCGACGGTTTGGTGGAGTATGTGGGGCGTGTCGACCATCAAGTGAAGGTGCGGGGTTTCCGTATCGAACTGGGCGAAATCGAAGCGCGCTTGCTGGAACAGGAGCCGGTACTGGAAGTGGCGGTGATCGCCCAGCCAGGCCCGAGCGGCCAGCAACTGGTGGGCTACATCGTGCCGGTGGACGCGCAGGTTACTTCGAGCAACGAATGCCAGGCGCAGCTGCGGGAAAGCATCAAGGCCCGCCTGCGGGAAAACCTGCCGGACTACATGGTGCCGACCTACCTGCTGTTCCTCGAAGCGCTGCCGCTGACGCCGAATGGCAAGCTGGACCGCAAGTCGCTGCCGAAGGTCGATGCACAGCTGATGCAGCAGACCTATGTCGCGCCGCAAAACGAGCTGGAACAGCAGATCGCCGCCATCTGGGCCGATGTGCTGAAGCTGGAACAGGTCGGCGTGACCGACAACTTCTTCGAACTGGGTGGCGACTCGATCATCTCGATCCAGGTGGTCAGCCG